>NZ_JAWOBM010000024.1:0-20381 GCF_046498025.1 Halorubrum sp. | reverse complement strand
TCGGCCTCCGCGCCGAGGCGGTCGACCGCCGCGAGCAGCGACTCCGGCTCCGGCTTGTGCGTCTCGACGGTGTCGCGACCGACGATCGCGTCCGGGTCGAGCGCGTCGCCGAGCCCGTGGGTCTCGACGGCGATCCGGCACGCCTCCTCGCAGTTGAGCGAGCAGACCCCGGCCGGCGGCGCGCTCGCCCGACCGCCGTCCGCCTCGATGAGCCGCTCCCCGAGCGGGAGCAGCGTCGAGTCGCGCGCGCCGGCCCGCTCGTGGAGCGCGACCGCCTCCTCGACCGGGTCGCCGATCCCGTACTCGTCGGCCGACTCCAGCAGCCCCCAGAGGTCCTTCGTCGGCGGCTTGACCGCGTGTTTGGCGTACACCTCGAGCACGGACGACGCCACCGTTCCCCAGTCGACAGCGAGCTCGACGAGCGTCCCGTCGAGGTCGTAGACGATCGCGTCGTAGCCCGCGAGACCGGTCGCTCCGTCGCTCCCCGTCATTCGCCTAGCACCCCCCGCGCGATGATCGTCTTCTGGATCTCCGTGGTCCCCTCGTATATCTCCGTGATCTTCGCGTCGCGGTAGAAGCGCTCCACGTCGAAGTCGGTGGTATAGCCGTAGCCGCCGTGGATCTGCACGGCCTCGTTGGTCACCGACATCGCCGCCTCGCTCGCGCGGTACTTCGCCTTCGAGGCCGCGACGCGGTTGTCCTCGCCCGCCTCGGCCTGTCGACACGCCTCGCGGACGAGCAGGCGGGCCGCGGAGACGTCCGTCGCCATCTCCGCGAACTTGTGACGGATCGTCTGGATCTCGGCGATCGGCTCGCCGAACTGCTCGCGCTCGGTCGCGTACGACGTCGCCTCGTCGAGCGCGGCCTGCGCGACCCCGACCGCCTGCGCCGCGATCCCGATCCGACCGCCGGTCAGCGTCCGGAAGGCGGCCGAGAGCCCCCTTCCCTCCTCCGTGAGCCGGTTCTCGGCCGGGATCCGGCAGCCGTCGAAGCTGATCCCGGTCGTGTCGGAGGCGCGGAGCCCGAGCTTCTCCTCCTTCTTGCCGACCTCGAACCCCTCCGTGTCGGCGGGCACGAGGAACTGGGTGATCGACCCGCGGTCGTCGGCATCGCCCTCGCCCGCCGCCTCCCCCGCTCCGGCGTCGGAGCGGACCGCCTTCGCGAAGACGATCGCGACGCCGCCCCGCTTCCCGTTCGTGATCCACTGTTTCTCGCCGTTGAGGACGTACTCGTCGGTTTCGGGGTCGTACTCGGCTGTCGTCGACATCTCCGCCGGGTTCGACCCCGCGTGCGGCTCGGAGAGACAGAACATCCCGACGGGCCGTCCCTCGGCCGCCATCTCGGGGAGCCAGCGCTCCCGTTGGGCCTCACTGCCGAACTCGGCGATACAGGAGGTCGCGAGGCAGTGGACGGACAGCGCGGTCGCGACCGCGAGGTGCCCGTACGCCAGCTCCTCGTTGACGATCGCGTAGGTCGTCTCGTCGGCGTCGAAGCCGCCGTACTCCTCCGGGACCGTCAGCCCGGTCAGCCCGATCTCCGCGAGCCCGCCCCAGGCGTCCTCCGGGAACGACTCGGTCTCGTCGGCCTCGCCGGCTCCGGCCCGGAGCTCCTCGACCGCGAACTCCCGGACGAGCTCCCGGATCGCCTCCTGTTCGTCGGTGAGCGACGAGCCGACGCGTGCGCCAGTCATGGCACAGGATTCGATCTCACACGGAAAAAAGTGAGCGATCGGGGGTGGGGCTATGCGCTCTCCCAGAACGGGTACAGCTCGTCGCGCGGCGGCTCCTCGATCCGCTCGCCGTCGAGGAGGACGGCGCCCGCGTCGGAGTCGGCGTCGTCGTCCGCCGCCCGCACCTCGCCGATCTCGCCGACCGCGATCCCGGCGGCCGCCAGCGCGTCGGTCGCCTCGTCGACGCGCTCGGGCGGGGCCGCCGCCAACAGCGCGCCGGAGCCGAACGTCGCCAGCGGGTCGACGCCCAACGCCGCACAGCAGGCCCGCGTTTCGGGTCGAACCGGGACCCGGTCGCGCTCGACCGCGAGGACCGTCCCGCTTCCGGTCGCGGCCGCGGTCTCGACGAGGGCGGTCAGCAGCCCGCCCTCGGTCGGGTCGTGCATCGCGGTCGCGGCGTCGCGCACGGCGGCCGCGTCGGGGACGACGCTCACCTCGTCGAGGAACGCGGCGGCCGAATCGAGCGTCGCGGCCGACACGCCCGCCTCGGCGCACTCCGCGCGGAAGTCCGTCGCGAGGATCGCGGTCGCCTCGATCCCGGCGCCCTTCGTGAGGAGGAGGCGGTCGCCCGGCTCCGCCCCGCCGCTCGAGACGAAACGGTCCGTCGTCCCGAGCGCGGTCATCGAACAGAGGGGGCGCTCCAGCGACGGCAACACCTCCGTGTGGCCGCCGACGATCGCGACGCCGAGGTCGCGCGCGGTGGCGTCCACCTGTTCCGTGACCGTCCGCAGGCGCCCCGGGTCGTCGTCGGGCAGGAAGAGGGTGTGCGTGAGCCACCGCGGGTCGGCGCCGCTCGCGGCCACGTCGTTGCAGGCGATGTGGACCGCCAGTTCGCCCACCGCTTGGGCCGCCAGCGAGAGGGGGTCGGCGGCGACGACGAGCGTCGACGCCGCGCCCGTCAGGTCGATCGCGGCCGCGTCCTCGCCGTAGGCGGGCCCCGTCTCGACCGCCGCGTCGTCGGCGCCGGTCGCCGCGAGCACCGCCGCGAGCGCCTCGCGGTCGAGCTTCCCGGTCATCGGTTCCGAAGCCACGCGACGACGGCGTCGGGATCGGCGTCGAGCCCGCCGCCCTGCGCGAACGTCGGGCCGCCGCCCCCGCCGCCCCCGAACTCGTCGGTGACGGCGTCCACGACCGCGCCGGCGTCGGGACCCCCCTCACCGGCCGCGCCGCCCGCGACCGCCACGACCACGAACGGCGCGTCGCCCCCGCCGACCGCCGCGACCGCGTCGGGGGCGTCGCCGGACGCGTCGCCGTCGCTCCCCTCACCGTCGCCCGCGAGAACGGTCTCCGCCGGCTCGCGCAGGTCGTTCGGCTCGGCGCCGCCGACGGCCCCCACCGCCCACGTCGCCCCGTCGACCTCGGCGGTCGGGAACTCGGCGAGCCGGGCGGTCAGCAGGTCGGCGCGGGCGTCCCGGAGCTCCCCCTCCAGCCGGTCGACCTCGTCGCGGAGGCGGCCGACCGCGTCGGGGAGGTCGCCGATCCGCGCGTCGAGGCTCGTCGCGGCGTCGAGCGCGGCCGCGTGGACCGCGGCGCCGCGGTCGATCGCGGTCGGACCGACCGCGAACTCGACGCGGGTGACGCCCTCGCCGGGGTTCGACCGGTCGAGCACCGATATCGGGCCGATCTCGCTCGTGTTCCGGACGTGGGTGCCGCCGCAGGCGGCGACGTCCCAGGCCGGTCCGGAGTCGACGGTGCCCTCTTCCGCGTCGCCCGCGGGGCCGCCGCCGACGGTCACGACGCGGACCGCCTCGCCGCCGCTCATCGCGCCCTCCTCGGTCTTCGTGTTGAACGCGACCCCGTCGACCGCGCGGGCCTCGTCGGCGGGGAACGTCTCCCACGAGACGGGCAGCGAGTCCCAGACGGCGCGGTTGGCGAGCCGTTCCAGCTCGACGAGGTCGCCGTCGTCCAACGGCGCGGCCGTCGTCAGGTCGACGCGCACCTTCTCCGGCGAGATGTCGAAGCCGGCGTAGCCGAGGTCCTCGCAGGTCCGGCGCGCGGCGCCGTAGAGCACGTGCGAGGCGGTGTGCGCGCGAGTGCAGTACGTCCGGAACGCGTCGTCCACCACCGCCGAGACGGTCTCGCCGTCCGAGACGGACGGCTCCGCGTCGAGCACGTGGACGACCCGCCCGTCGCGCTCGATCACGTCGTCGACGAGGACGCCGTCTACCGTCCCCCTGTCGGCCGGCTGCCCCCCGGACTCGGCGTAGAAGAACGTCTCGTCGAGGACAACCTCGCAGCCGTCGACCGACTCCACCGTCGCCTCGAACTCCCTGACCTCGGGCTCCGCCGGCGCGCGTGACGCAGTCATATCCGGCCCGTGGTCGCGGTCGGATAAATAGGTGTTCGACCCCGGCGCTCGCTTATAAATCGACCTCGCGGTGGCGCGAGTAGTGAGGCGACGGTGGCGTCGGTCGACGGCCGCGTTCGCCGAGCGTCTCCGGCCGGTCGTTTATATGTCGACGGCCGACGTCGTCCGAGACCGCTACTGCGGTATAAAAAATGAGGCTCGGTTCGATCGCCGGTCGACGCGCGTCGCTCCCTCAGTCTTCGAGCTCGAACGCGACCTCGACCTCGGCCTGGTACTCCCGGTCGGCCGCGCTCTGGAGCTCCACGCCGAACTCCTGGACCTCCACCCAGTAGACGTTCTCGAGGGTGTCCTCGGCGCGGTCGATCGCGTCGTCCGCGGCGGCGTCGAAGCTCTCCTCGCTCGTCCCGATCAGCGTGATTTTCTTGAAAACCATGTGTTGTCACCACCCGGCGCACGACCTCGCGCGCCCGGTGAACGTGTCATCTCTCCGTGACCTATTATACGTTCGGTCCGGGGGCGCTACGCCAGCCGGTACACCCGCGCCTCGTACGGTCGCAGGGCGATCGCGCCGAGGTCGGTCCCGGGGTCGTCGTAGTTACACGCCAGCACCGACGCGACCGACCCCGCGGACCCGAGGTCGACCCGCGAGGTCCGGCCGGCCCAGTTCACCGCGACCAGGACCGCCTCGTCGTCGGTCCGACGGGTGTACGCCCACACCCGCGGGTGGTCGTCGGTCAGGAGGTCGTAGACGCCGTATCGAAGCGGCTCCGAGTCGTCGCGGACGTCGATCAGGTCGCTGTAAAACCCGAATATCGAGTCGTCGCGGTCGCGGTCGGCCGCGACGTTGACGCGGTCGCGGTCGGGATTGACCGGTATCCACGGCTCCCCGTCGGTGAAGCCGGCGTGCTCGCCGTCGGTCCACTGCACCGGCGTGCGGGCGTTGTCGCGCGAGCGGTAGCGGACCACGTCCTCGGCCGCCGCGAACGAGTCGATCGCGCCCGACTCGAGGGCGGCGTCCACGCGGTTGGTCGCGTCGGCGTCGCGCATCTCCCCGCGGGCGGACCACGGGTAGTTCGTCATCCCGATCTCGTCGCCCTGGAACAGGAACGGCGTCGCGGGCAGCGTCAACAGGAGCGTCGCCAGGAGCGTCGCGGACTCGCAGCGGTAGCGGTCGTCGTTGCCGAACCGGGAGACGATCCGCGGGGTGTCGTGGGTCCCGAGGTACACCGTGTTCCACGCGTCGGTCAGCTCCAGCGCCCGGGCCCAGTCGCTGAGGACCGAGCGCACCTCCGAGACCTCCCAGTCGACGACGTCCCACCAGCCGTCCTCGCCGACGTCCAGCGAGGTGTGGCCGTAGTGATACGTCATGCTGAGTCCGTCGCCGGACGGGCCGCAGTACCGCTTCGCGTCCCGCGGCGAGAGGTCCATCCCCTCCCCGACCGTCACGGCGTCGTACTCGGAGAGGACCTCCTCGGACAGGCCGCGGAGGTACTCGTGGATCCGCGGTCCGTTGGCGAAGTGCTCGATCCCCACCCAGTCCTCGTCCGGGTCGCCGTCGGGGTACCCCTCGGGCTTGGACATGACGTTGAACACGTCCAGCCGGAACCCGTCGACGCCCTTCTCGAGCCAGAAGCGAACGACGTCGTGCATCGCCCCGCGGACCGCGGGGGTCCGCCAGTTGAGGTCCGGCTGCTTCTCGTCGAAGAGGTGGAGGTACCACGCGCCCCGCACCTCGTCGTAGGTCCACGCCGAGCCGCCGAACCCGGTCGTCCAGTTGTTCGGCGGTTCGTCGGGATCGCCGTCGACCCAGTGGTAGAACGACTCGTAGCCGTCCTCCCCGCGGCGCGACCGCCGGAACCACTCGTGTTCGTCCGAGGTGTGGTTGAGGACGATGTCGAGGACGACGCGGATGTCCCTGTTGTGGAGCACCGCCAACAGGTCCTCGAAGTCGGCCATCGTCCCGAACGCCGGGAGGATCGACCGGTAGTCGCGGACGTCGTAGCCGTTGTCGGCGTGTGGGGAGTCGTAAATCGGCGTCAGCCACACGGCGTCGACGCCGAGCTCGTCGAGGTAGTCGACCTTCTCCGCGACCCCCTGCAGGTCGCCGATCCCGTCGCCGTCGCTGTCGTTGAAGCTCTGCGGATAGATCTCGTAGACGACCGCCTCCCGCCACCACTCTCGACTCGCGTCACCCGGTAGAATCGTCCCCTCGACCATGCGCGCACCAACTCAGGAGCGACGCAAAACCGTTGGGGATCGCGGCCCGGCGGCGGAGCGCGGGAGGGCCGTACTCAGGGACTTCCCGGCGCGCCTTCCATCACCGCGAAGTCCTGGCCGTCGTTGTCGATGCCGATGACCGCCCAGTCGTACGGTGGCTTCTTGGAGACGAGGCGGTCGCGGAGGTCGCCCGCCCGGTCGCGCCACGTGACGAAACAGCGCAGCCGCGGCGTCTCACCGCCGTCGGCCAGATACGGGTCCAAGTCGTCGTCGTCCATACACAACACCGTCACGAGCACACGTCTCCATTTCCGTTCCGCGATGAACTCTTGTCCGCCCTCGGAAACGGTGTATCCGAGTTCGCGAAAGACGTCTCTGGCCTCCGTCGTTGGTGGGATGCTCGCAGTGGCCATCTACTTCGATGTTGACCGTCATCTGTGATAAACTTTCGCACGATTCTGCGGATCCGGTCATGCGTCCCGTTGCGGGCCGTTCACGGCGTCTCCCGGGAGGTACGCGTTCCCGGATATTCGACGCCTGTACGCGCTTGCGTCGGGTGGCTTCGGCCCTTCGAATGCTAGTGGCCTCGGCCCTTCGAAGGTCGGCGGCCTCGGCCGTTCCCAACCGGCGGTCGTACGCCCGGCCGCCCGCTGCGCCGTCACTCGTGGGCGGCGTCCCACTCGTCGGGCTTCCGGATGTTGCCGCACGCCGTACACTGGATCCGACCCATCGTGTCCATCGCGGTGTCGAACGAGCCGCAGTTCCCGCAGCGGAACCCCCACCGGGACGACCCGTCGGCGTCGGCGAACACGACGTAAAACGGGCCTTCGGCGCCCCGCTCGACCATTGTTCGGTCGGTGTACACCCGCTCGCCGTCGGCCGTCGTCGAGGCGTCGAGACTCATACCAACCCGTACCCGTCGGAACTGCTTAAAAGCGTGACTCGACGGCGGGCGGGAGAGGGTGGGGCGTCGCGCTACGTCCGGAACGACTCGCCGCAGCCGCACTCGGAGACGACGTTCGGGTTCTCGACCTCGAAGCCGGCGGCCTGCAGGCCGTGCTCGTAGTCGAGCCTGCTCCCGCCGATATAGTTCCGGCTCGCGGGGTCGACGAACACGCGGAGCCCGTGGTGTTCGACGACCAGGTCGTCGTCCTCCGGCTCCGTGTCGAATCGCATCCCGTACGACAGGCCCGCGCAGCCGCCCTGCTGCACGAACAGCCGAAGGCCGGCCTCGTCAGTGTCGAGCCCCTCTCCCTCCAGTAGCGAGAGCGCCTCCTCCGCGGCGTCGGGGGTCACCTCGATCGCCGGGTCGCTCCCAGTGTCGACCGTTTCGGTACTCATGCGAACGTGTTCCGTTCGCACGGTAAAAACCCTGCCGGCGAACCCCCGTCCGTCGTTGCCACTGACGGTTACGTTCGCCGCCGGGCCGCTCCCCGACTCGCGCGCCGCTGGGCTACCACGCTGGCGACTCCCTCACTGCCGTCCCACGCGACGGCGCGACGGGGTCGACACGGTTTTGACTCGGTATCGAGTGAGTACGTCTATGACTGAGTCGCCGTTCCGCGTCGGCGTGCTCGCCGCGGGGGAGTTCTCCGAGGAACAGCGCGCCGCGTTCGAGTGGCTCACCGCCCGAGACGGGGTGGCAGCCGAGGTCGTCCCGTTCGACGCGGTCGCGGCGGCCGCGGACGGCACCGGCCGGGCGACGGACGCGGGCGATCTGTCCCACGCGCCGGTCGTCGACTCGGACGCGCGCGAGTCGCTCGGCGGTTCCTACCCCGGCCCCGGCGTCGGCGACCGCGACGACCCGGTCCGGCGGTTCGACGTCCTCTGGTGGCACCGCGCGGCGCCGTACCCCGACGCGGACCCCGTGGGCGACGCGGCGGGAGCGATAGACGGCTTCCTCGCCGACGGCGGCGGGCTCCTCCTGACGCTCGCCGCGATGGCCTCGGTCGACCGGCTCTCCGTCGAGTCGGTTCCGCCCGACCGCGTCGACGACGAGTCGCTCGCCGAGCCGACCGGCGTCCTGTGGCGATCGGCGTACGCCGACCACCCGGCGCTGGCGTCGCTGGAGGGGCTCCGCCACCCGCTCCGCGCTCGCGGCACGGTCCCCGCGGTCCGCTACGAGCGGGTGCTCCCCGAGCGCGGCGAGGTGCTCGCCTCGACCGTCCGCGGCGACGCGGACGTCCCCGACCAGATGACCGCGGTCTCGTGGACCGCCGGCGACGGCGCCGTCCTCGGACTGGGCGCGCCGGTCCTCTTCGCCGAGCCGCCGGCGGCCGGCGACGATCCGGCGACCGAGCGGTTCGCCGAGACGCGGGACCGGCTCGTCGCCGGCTGCCTCCGGAGCCTCGCCGTCGACGACGGGACGCCCGGTCGACCGACAGACGCGGCCGATATGCGTCGCCTCCGCGAGCGCGTCGCCGACACCGGCGAGGACGGTCCCGGCGGACGACCGGCGTACCACCTCACGCCCCCGGCGAACTGGCTGAACGACCCGAACGGCTTGATCCGGTGGAACGGGCGGTACCACGTTTTCTACCAGTACAACCCCGGCGGCCCGTTCCACAACACCATCCACTGGGGACACGCCGTCAGCGACGACCTCGTGACGTGGACCGACGAGCCGGTGGCGCTCTCGCCCTCGCCCGACGGCCCCGACCGCGACGGCTGCTGGTCGGGCTGTGCCGTCGACGACGCCGGTACGCCGACGCTGCTGTACACGGGCGGAAACGGCCGCGACCAGCTCCCGTGTCTCGCGACCACCGGCGACCCCGGACTCCGGACGTGGGACAAGTACGACGGGAACCCCGTCATCGAGTCGCCGCCGGCCGACTTGGAGGTGCTCGAGACCGAGCACTGGCGCGCCGAGTTCCGCGACCACAACGTCTGGCGCGAGGACGGCCGCTGGCACCACCTCGTCGGCACCGGGCTCGCCGACGGCGGCGGCGCGGCTCTGCTGTACACCGGCGACGCGCTCACCGAGTGGACCTACGAGGGCCCCCTGCTCGCGGGCGGTCCCGACGCCGGGGCGGTGTGGGAGTGCCCCGAGCTGCTCGATCTGGGCGACCGCCGGCTCCTCCACGTCTCCGACTACGAGAACGTCGTCTACTTCCTCGGCGACGTCGCGGACGGCGAGTTCGCCGTCGAGTCCGAGGGGCTACTCGACCACGGCGACTTTTACGCGCCGCAGTCGCTGACGGACGCCGGCGAGGGCGACGAGGCCGACGCTGGCGAGGGCGATCGAACGCTCACGTGGGGGTGGCTCCCGGAGGCCCGCGACGTCGAGGCGCAGTGGGACGCCGGCTGGTCCGGAGCGCTCTCGCTCCCGCGCGTCATCGAGACCGGTCCCGACGGCGGGCTCCGGCAGCGCCCCGCCGACGAGGTGGCGGAGCTCCGAACCGACCGGCTCGCCGCCGACGCGGCGGTCGAGCTCGCGCCCGACGAGCGTCGACGGCTCGACGTCTCCGGCGCCGCGATCGAGATCGAGGCGGAGATCGCGCTGGACGACGCCGACGCCGTGGAGCTGTCGGTGTTCGAGACGCCGGACCGAGCCGAGCACACCCCCATCCGCTACGAGCGAGACGGGACGCTCTCGGTCGACCGGGCGCCGTCGAGCGGCGACGGCCACGCGTTCGCCGACGCCCAGTCGATGGCGGTCCCGCCGTACGACGAGCCGCTCTCGCTGCGGGTCTTCCTCGACCGGTCCGTGGTCGAGCTCTACGCGAACGGCCGCCACTGCCTGACGAGCCGGGTGTACCCGACCCGCGACGACGCCGTCGAGGTCTCGGCCGTCGCCGAGGGCGGTCGCGCGTCGATCTCGTCGCTCTCGGCGTGGGCGATGGGCGAGGCGATGCCGACGGACGGCTCGGTCTGACCCGTCAGCCCCCGCTGTCGCCGTCCCCGTCGTCCTCGCTCGGACCCGCCCGTCCGTCGGTTTCGTCTCGCTCGCTCACAGCCGCGCCGCCGCTCGCACCGCCGAGGAACGCGGCGTAGCCGCCGGCCGCACCCCCCGCGGGGACCTCGCCATGGAGCACGTCGTCGGTCGGGAGGGCGGACCCGTCGGCGGGCGGGAGCGGCTCGTCCGGCGTGGGGATCCGCCACCCGCCGAGGGCGCCGAGCAGCCGGGTCCGGTCGCCCTCGACCGCCAGCCGGAGCGTCGGTGCGAGGGTGCCGCCGAACCGGTCGCGCTGGTCGGCCTCCGGGAGGTCAGCGATCGCGTCCAGCGAGTCGCCGGCGAAGTCGTAGTAGTTGAGGAAGCCTTGGACGAGCACCTCCTCCTCGTGCGCGAACGCCATCCACGAGTACGCCTGGAACGGCGCGTCCGGCGGGTTCGTGGCGACGAGTCCGGAGCCGTTCAGGGTGCGGTACTCGCCCTCGAAGGCGTCGGCGACGAACCCGTACAGGGCGTCGGGGCCCGTCACGCCGGGCGCGAACGTGTGGACGTGACTGCAGACGAACAGGTAGTAGCGCCCGTCGGCGACGACGACATGCGGGCGTTCGAGCTCCTGGTTCACCTCGACCGCGTCGAGCAGCGGCGGGCGGAGCTCCCACGACAGCGGGTCGCCCGACTCCGAGACCGCGACGCCGACGCAGCCGTTGAACTCCCGCCGGTGGGACGTCTCCGGGTCGTCGCCCGGGCGCTCGGGCGCCGGCGCGTTCGCCTCGAACAGCAGGTACGTCTCGCCCGTCGCCGGGTCCTCGAAGAACCACGGGTCGCGGAAGGTGTAGATCATCCCTCGCGAGCCGGCCTCGGTCTCGTACCACTCGCCGTCGGGCGTCAGCAGGGTCTCGTGGGTCCACGGACCCGCGAGCTCGACCCCCTCGTTCGACGCGGTCAGCGCCCCACCGTGCGCGACGGCGATCCGCTGGGTGTACGTCATCTTGTCCGCGGTCTCGTCGCCGGCGGCGGTGTAATAGAGGTAGAGATCGCCGTCGTCGTACAGCGCGGAGCCGGCCCACTGCCGCTGACCGAGCGCGCCGCCGTCGAAGACGGGCCCCGCGTCGTGCCAGGTCTCGCCGTCGCCGGAGTAGAAACACCGGATCTCGGCCACGTCGTGCCGCTTCCCGGGAAGGAGGTCGGCCGGCGCCGTCAACGAGAAGGCGAGGCGCCAGCCGTCGACGTCGGCGATCTCCCCGTGGGGGTCGCGGAGCAGCCACGTGTCCCAGATGTGGAGTTCCGGAAACGGATCGACCTCCGGTGCCCCGGCCGACGGCGCGACGTTCCCGTGACGCCGCTCGATGGACGCGGCCTGCTCTCTGGTCCACCGCGACCGCCGTCGGCCGTCGCCGCTCCCGGACGTCTCGTGCATACTCCGAGTCGACGACGAACCGAATAAAGCCTTTTCAGTCGGACCGACTGCGCCGTGTCGCCGTCCGCTCGAACCGCGTCGCCGTCAGTTCGAACCGGATTGCTGTCCCTTCGCACGACCCTTAGCCGGCCGGTACCGTTCGACGACCTCCCCGAGACTCGATCCGCCTTCGGGCCTGGAAATAAAATGTTTTATCACTGCCGTGGTACTCCAAGACATGGTACACGGACTGAAGCGAACGAGCGGCAATCTCGTCGGGGGGACGACTCCGGTCGGCGTCGCGGCGCTCTCCGTCACGAACCGACGACCGTCCGGGAACAGGGTATGAGAGTGGACCGTACAGAGCTCATCGAGACGCTGGAGGACGCCGGCCTCTCGCCGTACCAGGCGAACGCGTACGTCACGGTCCTCGAACTCGGGGCCGCCCCGGTCACGCGGGTCGCCGACGCGAGCGGGGTGCCCGATCCGCGAATCTACGACGTGCTGCGCGACCTCGAGAGCGTCGGCTACATCGAGACGTACGAGCAGGAGTCGCTGTACGCCCGCGCGAACAGCCTCGACGAGATAACTGAGGACCTCCGAACGCGCGCGAGCCGGTTCACCGCGGCGACGGAGGAGATCGAACGCCGCTGGACCGAGCCGTCCGTCGAGCAGTCGACCGTGAGCATCGTCACGCGGTTCGAGACCGTGATCAAAAATGCCGACGAGTTCATCCGCGACGCCGAGACGCAGGTGAACGTCTCGCTCGGCGTCGAGCACTTCGACCGGCTGCGCCCGGCGCTCCAGGCGGCCACCGAGCGCGGCGTCCGCGTCAACCTGTCGCTCCACACGCCCGACGGCGACTCGGCCGGCCTCCCGACCTCGGAGCAGCTCGCTCGCGTCTGCTCGGAGGCTCGCCACCGTCGACTCCCTTCCCCGTTCGTGGTGATCGTCGACCGAACGAAGACCTGCTTCGCGCCCCACGCGGGCTCGACCAACGAGTACGGCGTGCTCGTCGACGACCGCACCCACACGTACGTGTTCCACTGGTACTTCCTGACGACCCAGTGGGACACCTGGGAGTCGATCTACACGTCGCTCGACGACGAGCCGCCGATCGACTACATCGACATCCGGTACTGCGTCCGGGACGTCGCCCCGCTCCTCCGCGACGGAGCGACCGTTCGGCTCCGGATCGAGGGGGCGGACACCGAGACCGGCGCCGACCGCGTCGTCGAGGGCGTCCTCACCGACGTCGCGGTCACCGGCGACGGCGCGGTCGGCGCGGAGGCCGTCGCCAGCTACGGCGGGCAGGTCGCGCTCGTCGTCGAGACCGACGACGGCACCGTCGAAGTCGGCGGCTGGGGTGCGATGGTCGAGGAAGTCGAGGCGCATCGGATCACGGTCGAGGCGGTCGACTGCGTTCGGGACGGCGACGTTCGTCGGTAATTACCTCGCAGCCACGCTCGTCGTCGATTAGCCCGCAGCCACGCTCGTCGTCATCGCGTGACCGAAGAAGGGATCCGCAGCGCGTCGAACGCGATGCCCGGCCGAGCGACCGGGCGCCCGCGCCACCCGCTCTCGCGAGCGAGCGCGTCGCTCACTCCAGCGAGTGCGTGATCGCCTCGCCGCTCGCTCGGTCGAACAGGTGGACGTTCTCGCGGTCCATCACGATCCGGATGTCGTCGCCCTCTTGGATCTCCGTGTCGGGTACGAGGTTGATGAGGAGCTGTCCCGCACCGCGCCCCTCGGCGCTCGCCTCCACGTCGCGGTCGAACAGCAGGTAGGCGTTCATCTCCTTGCCCATCGGCTCCAAGACGTCGACGACGGCGTCGAACGCCTTCGTCGCCGAGTCCGCCTTGTGGGAGTCCTCCTCTAAGAACACGTCCTCGGGGCGGATGCCGACGGTGATGTCCTGTCCCGGCGTGACCCCGTGGGTCTCGGGGTCGAAGTCGATGTTCGTGTACTCGGATTCGAAGCCGTCGTCGACGGCTTCCCCCTCGAGGAAGTTCATCGCGGGCGAGCCGATGAAGCCGGCGACGAACCGGTTCGCCGGCTCGTTGTAACACTCCAGCGGCGGCGCCACCTGCTGGAGCACGCCGCCGTTGATGACGACGATACGGTCGGACATCGTCATCGCCTGCGCCTGGTCGTGCGTGACGTAGATGATCGTCGTGTCGAGCTCGCGGTGGAGCCGCTGGAGCTGCGTGCGCATGTGAACGCGCAGCTCCGCGTCGAGGTTCGCCAACGGCTCGTCCATCAGGAACACCTCCGGCTCGCGGACGATCGCGCGGGCGATGGCGACGCGCTGTCGCTGTCCGCCGGACATCTCCTTCGGCATCCGGTCCATCATCCCCTCCAGCTGGACGACGTCGGCCGCCTGGTCGACGCGCCGGTCGATCTCCTCCTGGTCGTACTTCCGGAGTCGGAGCCCGAAGGAGATGTTCTCGTAGACGTCCATGTGCGGGAACAGCGCGATGTTCTGGAACACCATGGAGATGCCCCGGTCTTTCGGGGGCAGGTTCGTGACGTCCCGCTCGCCGATGCTGATGCTCCCCTCGGTCGGGAGGGTGAGACCGGCGATCGTTTCCATCGTCGTCGACTTCCCGCACCCCGAGGGTCCGACGAAGGTGATGAACTCACCGTCGTGGATCTCGAGGTTCATGTCGTCGACGGCCGTTACGTCCTCGTACTGTTTCGTGATCTCTTGCAGTGTTACGGATGACATGGTTTACTCCTTGACCGCCCCCGCGGTCAGTCCGCTGACGATCTTCTCCTGTGCGACGATGACGAGTATCGCGACCGGCAACACCGCCACGATACTGGACGCTGCCATGAGGTTGAACAGCGTCTCGAACTCGCCTCGGAACCTGAGAACGCCTTCCAACATCGGGGCCCAGTTCTGTGGCCGCCCGTCCGTCATCAACGAGGAGAAGAAGTACTCGTTGTAGACGGTAATGAACGTTAACACGCCGGCGGTCGCGACGCCGGGAGCCGACAGCGGCACGATGATCCGGAAGAGCGCACCGAGACGCGTCGTCCCCTCGACGCGAGCGGCGTCCTCGAGCCCCTCGGGAATCTGTGAGTAGAAGGTCATCAGGATGAAGATCGACAGCGGTAGGTACAGCGCCGACAGCGGGATGAAGATCGCGTACGGCGTGTTGTACAGCGACCCGTCCTGCATCAGCGGCCGCAGGATGTCGAAGTTCCGATTGAACAGTCGGTTCAGCGGCACGAAGAAGGCCGCGGGCGGGAAGAACGACGTGACGAGCACGCCGAGCAACAGCGCGTTCTTCGCGCGGAACCGGAGTCGCCCGAACACGTACCCCGCGAGACTCGCGACGAACAGCACGATGACGGTCGCGACGACCGCGATCAGGAAGCTGTTGAAGACGTACCGGTGGAACGGCAGCATGGTGAAGATCTCGATAAACGCGCCCGGGTTGAACCCGCCGGGCGTGAGGACGCCGACGCTGCCGAGTTCGCTCCGCGGCGTTATCGCCACCATCAGCAGCCAGTAGAAGGGGAACAGCGTGGTGACCAGGAAGAAGATCGTCGCGACGTAGAACGTCGCTCTGTACGCCCGATCGGGGTTCGAGATCATCTTCGCGGCCCACGCCTCGAACATCCCTCGGTCGAGGTCGGGCTCCTCCGTGCGTTCCATCGCCGCCAGATCGGCTTGGTCTTTCTCGCTCATGTCACACCGGCCTCCGTATCGCGCAGGCTAATCAGGTACAGCAGGACTAACACGCCGATGACGACGGCCGTCAGGAACGCGACCGCGGACGCAGTCGCCCAGCGTCGCGTGTTCTGCAGCGCGGTGATAACTAGACAGCTCATCGACGGCACCGTCTGGCAGCCGGCCGTCGCGTCGATGAGACCGTAGATGCGCATCGCGTCCATCGTCCGGAACAGCATCGCCACGAGCAGCGCCGGCGCGATGAGCGGGAGCGTGATGTACTTGAACTGCTGCCACGGCGAGGCCCCGGAGACGCGCGCGACGTCGTAGAGCCCGCGGTCGATGCTCTGGAGCCCGGCGAGGATGAGCAGCGCCATGAACGCCGACGTCTTCCAGATGTCGGCCACCAGCACGATGATGAATGAGTCGGTGGTGTTCGTCAGCGGGTTGTCTCCGAAGAGGCCGATGCCCTGCATGAACTGCGCCGCGAACCCGATAGTCGGGTTGAACATGAGATAGAAGATCATCGCCTGAATGACGATGGGGATCGCGTACGGGATGATGATCGCGACGCGGACCCAGCGTCGCCCGTAGAAGTCCTGGTCGAGAACGATCGCCTGTCCGAAGCCGATCAGCGTCTCGAACAGCACGCTGAGGATCGCGAACGCGAGCGTCACGAAGAGCGCCTGCTGGAGTATCGGCGTCGCGAAGGATAGATCGAGGAACTGCTGCGGCAGCAGCGCCTCGCCCGTCAGTAGGGCGACGTAGTTGTCGAACCCGATGAACTCGCCGAACGGGCTCGGTTGTGCTGTCTGGTCGGCCAGCAGCGAGAACGAGAACGTCCGTATCAGCGGGAAGAACGCGATGACGGCCAAGAGTAAGAACGCCGGCGCTAGCAGAACGTAGGCGAACGTCGCCTCGCTCTGGGTTTCGAGCCAGTTCAGCGGTCGCATGAGCAGCCGCGTGTCGGTGTCTTGGTTCGTTGTCATGGGTGTCTCCGGGCGTTACTGCCCTTCGTTCTCGATGCTGGCGAGCTCTTCTTCGAGGTCGGCCATGGCGTCCTCCGGTGACTTCTCGCCGCGGTACGCGTCGCTGATCTCACCGGAGATGAGCGGCGACTCGTCGGGCCACGCCGTCGTCACCGGCCGCGGCACCGTGTTGTCGGCGGCGACGGCGAACGTGTCGAGGAAGTTCGCAAGGTCGCCGACCTGCTCTTCCGTGGCCTCCTGCGTGACGGAGGCGACCGGCGGCAGGTTGCCCAGCTCCTCGAACACCGTCAGCATCACGTCCTCGTTGGCGAACGCCTCCAGCACCGCGATCGCGTCGTCGAGGCGCTCGCTGTTCGGGTTGACGGTGAGGTGCCACCCGCCGAGCGCGTGGTTCGTCCCGCCGGTTCCCTCGTAGCTGCCCTCGCCGTCCTCGACGCCGTACGGCATCGGCATCACGTCGTAGTCCTCGCCGGCCGTGAACCCCCCGTCGTCGATGTTGATGTTGATGGCGTACGGCCAGTTACGCATGAACACGGCGTCGCCGCTCGTGAACGGCTCCCGCGAGGGCTCCTCGGTGAACTCCACGAGGTCGCTGGTGCTGATCTGCGGGATGTCCGGGTTAGTGTTCTCCTCGTCCGGCCCGTACATGAACGAGCGCATCATCCTGATGGTCTCGTAGAGGGGCTCCTCGTCGACCGTGATCGGCCGTTCGCCGACCGGGCCAAACAGATTCTCGTGGTCGCCGAAGTACGCGCCGCCCATCGAGGTCATCATCTCGTTGAACGTACAACAGGCGGTGCCCTCGTAGTCGGCCGCCTGCGTGGTGTACCCGTAGTCGAGGTCGTCGTTCTGCTCGACGACGTCGGCGGCCACCTCGGCGAACTCGCTCCACGTCATCGGCTCGGTGGCCCAGTCGGCCGTGTCGTAGCCGGCGTCCTCGACGAGGTCCTTTCGGTAGTGCATCACCGGATAGTCGGGGAACACCGGGAGCCCGTACAGATCGCCCGAATCGGGGTGACTGGCGGTGCTGACCGCCGCCTCGAGGTAGTCGCTCTGGACGAAGTCCAGCGTGTCCGAGGACAGCTCCTCGCTGAGGTTGACCAGCTGTTCGCGGACAATGAACGGGATCGTCCAGCCGGAGTCCATCATGAAGATGTCGGGACTCGACCGCCCGGCGTCCAGCGCCGACGTGAAGTCCGTCTGCCGCGCGCCCGTCTCGAAGTCCCCCGGGAGGAACTCGACGTCGATCTCCTCGCTGAGCCCGGCGTCGTACAGCGATTGAACGATCGGCTCCTCTGCGCCTTCCCACTCCGCGTCCATCGACATCTGGATGGGCTCATCGCCGTCGCCGCCGTCGCCGCCGTCGCCGCCCAGACAGCCGGCGACGCCCATCGCCGCACCCGTCGCGCCCGCGGCACCGAGGAACTTCCGTCTCGAAACTCCGCTCTCAGTCTCGTCTGGATCTGGATGAACCATTACAGGTGTGGTTAATTCTCATCATTAATATAACTAATGGGGCTCCATTGAGACGGACGTACCCGTCTGTTGGACGGCATAAATCACCGGAAAACGTCTGTTAAGGGGCTGTAAACGGGTTCTGCGCAGTGGCACCGAACGCGGTCCCGGAGCCGTCGAACGACTTATGATTCTGCGGTTGAAACTCACGCGGACTAACGATGAGTGAGTGGTACACGCGGTTCTTCGACTGGTTGGAAGGGATCTTCTTCGGCGGGATGGAGCTCTCTTTCCTCTCGTCGCCGGGGTTCGCCGTCGTGGTGGTCTTCCAAAACGTCTATCCCGACGCGGTGGCGCTGGCGGGACTGCTCGCCATCGGCACCGGGAGCATCGCGCTCGCGGAGTTCCGGAACCGCACCGTCGACGTCGGGGCGTGGCCGCGACGGAGCGAACTCACCTCGCTCCCGCTTCGGGTCGGCTACTTCAGCCTCCTCTTTGTCGCGTCGTCGATGGGTGTCGCCGCCGTCGTGGTCGCCGTCGGGAACTGGTGGCTCACGCTGCTCGGCGCCGTCGTACAGGTGGGCGGTCTCGCCGCCTTCCCAGCCGCCTACCGCCTGGTGTACGGCGAACCCCTCGGCGACAGCGCCCTCCGCGCCTGATCCCCGGCTCGGTCCTGAGGTTTATCCCGCCGCGCCCCGCACCACGACCGATGATCCGATTCGAGTCGCTCCGTCGGACCGCCGACGGACTCCGCCGACCGGAGTACACCGGCGAAAACCGCTGTCTTCCGTGTACCGTCCTCAACGCCGCCATCGTGGGCGTCGCCGCGTTCGCGCTCTCTCGCCGAAACCGCCCGCTCGGATTTCTCGCGCTCGCGGCCGGGGCGGCGCTCATCTCGCTCCGCGGATACGTCGTCCCGGGAACGCCCCGGTTCGCGCCCGCGCTCGTCGACCCGCTTCCCGTGGCGTTCGGCCACGAGTCGCCCACGGGCGTCGAGTCGGGCTCCCTCGCGGACGATCGCGACCCCGAGGCCATGATGACGGCGCTCGTCGAGGCCGGCGTCGTCGAGCCCGACGGCGACCGGCTGTACCTCGACGACGCGTTCCAGACGGCCTTTGAGGACCGGATGGCCGAGCTCCGCGACCTCCCGGGCGAGGAACTCGCCGCCCGCACGGCGGCGGCCTCTCACAGCTCGGTCGAAGGGGAGTTCCACGACGAACGGGTGCTGCTGGCCGGGGACTGGGACGCGTGGCTGAGTCCGGCGGTGGCCATCGCCGAGACCGCCGCCGTCGAGACCCTGGCGGACCAGGGCATCTCACACGACCTGCGTGTACAGGCGGCCGAGCCGCTCCGCACCTTCGTCAGTACCTGTCCGGTCTGCGGCGGCGACGTCACCGACACGACCCTCCGGAACTGCTGCGGGGGTCCCGGCGGCGTCAGCGGTAACCCGGAACGTCCCGTCAGGGCCTGCGCCGACTGCGACGCCGTCGTCTTCACCGATATGAGCTGAGAGCGCGTCGCGCGCCTCCGTTTCCAGTTCTCCGACACGGGCGCTCGCGCCGGACGTCTCGCCGACAGCTACAATCGCCTTCGGTCCGAACGACTCGTATGAGCGTCGGTAGCACGGTCGAGCTCGCCGGCCGACTCGCGGTCGCGGCCGTCGTCATCGCCGGCCCGACGGTCCTCTACCTCGGGCTCTGGCGGGTCCTCGCGTGGATGCGAGACGACGCGCTGATCGATCGCCTGGCGGCCCGCGGCGCGGTCGAGGCGCCTCGCCCGGCGCCCGCCGACGTCCTCGCCTCGGCGACCGCCGGGCTCGGCGGCCGACGCTGTCCGGCCTGCGGGACCCGCCTCATCGCCGGTGAGACGCGCTGCCGAACCTGTCACCGTGCTCCCGACGGCGAGACCGGTCGGGCCGACGGCGGGACCGAGGCGACCGACCGCGCGGACTCGCCCGCCCGTCGCCGGCGTTGAGGCCGGCTCTCCGTCCGGACCGCCTGCGCTCGCCGGTACGGCCGACTGCGCCCGCTCACGGCGTGCGATCGCCGTCGGATCCGACCGCGGCGCCAGCGCCCGAACGCGTCTGTTCTCCGGCCTCGGCGTCCCCTCCGACGAGGTCAGCGAGTTCCCGGAGGCTCTCCATCGCGAAGGCCGGTTCGGGCTCGGGGTCGAGCCCGGCGTTGTGCTCGCGTCTGAGGAACACCCCGTCGAGTCCCGCTCGTTCGGCGGCGATAACGTCGGTGACGCGGTCGCCCACGTAGAGCCCCCCTTCGGCGCCGAGCGCGTCCAGCGCTTCGTTCAGGTAGTACGGATCCGGCTTTCGACGGCGGAACCCGTCGGGACCGAGGTCGCGACCGCGGACGAAGGAGAACTCGTCGAGCCGGAAGTGGTCGACGACGAACTCCACGGTCGGGTGGTAGTTGTTGCTCACGAGCCCGACGGGGACGCGCTCCGCGAGTTCACCGATCGCGTCGACGTCGGGATAGAGCCGCCTCGTGCCGGCCGCCAGACGTTCGATCGAGCGCCTCGCGCTGCGCTCCTCACGCGCCCGGAAGAGCGCCGCCGGATCGACGGCGAGTTCCTCGCAGGCGGCGCGGAATCCGTCGTCGTACTCGTACGTTTCGAGGGACCGCCGGAGGGCGCCCGTCACGTGGAGGTCTCGGTTTCGGAGGACGTCGTCGAGCGCGCGGCCGTGAACCGCGTCGTCGGTGCCCCA
>NZ_JAWOBM010000056.1:0-35278 GCF_046498025.1 Halorubrum sp. | reverse complement strand
CGGGCACGGCGGGATTCGAACCCGCGATCGAGAGGTTAGGAACCTCTCGCCCTGTCCGCTAGGCCACGTGCCCACGGCGGTCGGAGAAAACGTCGCGGCGGAGATCGGTCGGCGTCGCGGAGCCGTCTACGCGCTCGTCTCTTTCTCGGTCTCGAGGTCCTCGAGTTCCTCGTCGTCGTCGAGCGTCGAGTCCGACTCGACGGTCGAGTCCGACTCGACCGCCGGCTCCTCGTCGCCGTCCTGCATCTGTTTCAGTTCGTCCTCGACCTCTTCGCGCCCCTTCTTGAATTCGCCCATCGCCTGGCCGGTCGACCGAGCGAGCTTCGGAATCTTGTTCGCTCCGAACAGAAGGACCAGCACGAGCAGGATGATGAGGAGCTCCGGACCCGCCGGAATGCCGCCGATCAGTGGAATCGCACTTGCCATCTCTATCCGGCTGTAACCCTCTGGCGATTATAGTCTTTTTGCCTCGATGAGCGGAGTTCGCGTCGCCGTTGTCGGGGTAACACGCCCGGAATCACGCCGTACCGAGAGCGCGACGAAGCGACGCCGAAACCGTCATAGACTCAGCGTGCGATCCAGGGATATGACGGCTGTTGGCGACGATACCCCCGATTTCACCGGATCGCACGTAGACGACGACATCGAACCGTTCCGGCTGGCCGACCACCTCGGCGACGGTCCCGTGGTGCTCGCCTTCTTCCCGGCGGCCTTCTCGAACACCTGTACCGACGAGATGGAGGCGTTGCGCGACGAGTTCGACCGCGACGGCTGCACGCTGTTCGGCGTGAGCACCGACCTCCCGCACGCGCTCGCGGCCTACCGGACGCAGTACGACCTCCCGTTCGCGCTCGTGGGCGACCCCGACCACCGCGCGATCGAGGCGTACGACGTCATCGAGGACTTCGAGCACTACGGGGTCGAGACGGTCGCACGGCGCGCCGTCTTCGTGATCGACGCCGACGGCGTCGTGACGTACCGCTGGCTCGCGGCGCACGCGGGCCAGGAGCCGGACTACGACGCGCTGGCGGAGGCGGTCGCCGAAGCGGCCGCGTAAACCGACCGAACGGGGGTCCCGCGGGCCCCGGAGCCGACCGTCAGGCGGGGTCGCGGAGGTCTTCGAGCGCCTCCGGGTTCTCCATCGACGAGAGGTCGCCCGGGTCTTCGTCGTTATAAACGGACTCGATCGCGCGCCGGATGATCTTCCCGGACTGCGTCTTCGGGAAGGCGTCGACGAACAGCAGTTCGCGCGGCCGGAACGGCTTTCCGTGCTCCTCGCCGACGAGCGTCCGCAGCTCCTCGCGGAGCTCGTCGCTCGGGTCGACGTCGGGCTCGAGGACGACGTACGCGACCACCGCGGTGCCCGTGGTGTCGTCCGGGACGCCGACCGCGGCCGCCTGATTGACGGCGTCGTGGTCGATGAGCACGCCCTCGATCTCGGCCGGGCCAACCTTCCGGCCGGCGACGTTCAGGGCGTCGTCGGCGCGGCCGTGGAGGAACCAGAAGCCGTCCGCGTCCTTCTGGGCGAAGTCCCCGTGGTCCCAGAGGTCCTCCCACGTCGACCAGTACTCCTCCAGGTAGCGCTCGTCGCCGGACCACAGCGACTTCGTCATCGACGGGCAGGAGTCGCGGGCGACGAGGTAGCCGCGCTCGCCGGACTCCCTGACCGACTCGCCGGTCTGGTCGACGATGTCGATGTTCATCCCGAGCCCCGGCCCCCCGAGCGTGCAGGGCTTCAGCGGCTGGTTCGGCATCGGCATCAGGAAGCAGCCGCAGATCTCGGTGCCGCCGGAGATGTTGATGATCGGGCAGTCGCCGCCGCCGACGGCGTCGTAGAACCACCGCCACGACTCCGGGTCCCAGGGCTCGCCGGTCGAGCCCAGGACGCGGAGACTCGAGAGGTCGTGGTCCTCCACCCACTCGTCCCCGTGCTTGCGAAGCGCCCGGATCGCCGTCGGCGAGATACCGAACTGCGTGATCCCGTGCCGATCGATCAGCTCCCAGAAGCGGTCGGGCTCGGGGTGGTCGGGCGCTCCCTCGTACATCACCACGGTCCCGCCGAACGCGTGGTTCCCGATCAGCGTCCACGGCCCCATCATCCACCCGATGTCGGAGACCCAGAAGAACCGGTCGGCGGGCTTCTGGTCGAAGCCGAAGTGGATCTCCTTGGCGCACTGCGTGAGCACGCCCGCGTGGGTGTGGACGATCCCCTTCGGCTCTCCCGTCGTCCCCGAGGAGTACAACAGCATGGACTCCTGGTCGCTGGGGAGCCGCTTCGTCTCGTAGTCGGTCGGCTGCGGCGCGATCGCCTCGTCCCACGTGGCGTCCCGGTCGGCGTCCCACGGGACCGGCTCGGCGGAGCCGGTCCGCGCCCCGTCAGCAGCATCCCCGCCGGGCGTCGCGCCCAGCCGGTCGTACACCACGGTGTGCTCGACGTGGCCCGCCTCCGCGATCGCCTCGTCGGCGGTCGCCTTCAGCCTGACCTCGCCGCCCCGGCGGTAGAACCCGTCGCCCGTGAAGAGGACGGACGGCCCCGCGTCGGCGATCCGCGTCGCCGTCGCGTCGGTCCCGAAGCCGGAGAAGATGGGCACCGCGATCGCGCCGACCGCGAGACAGCCGTAGAGGATCGAGACGACCTCCGGCACCATCGGCATGTACAGCCCCACGGTGTCCCCGGTCTCGACGCCGACCGACTCCAGGTAGTTGGCGACGCGGTTGGTCTGGCGGGCCAGCTCGTGGAACGTGACCTCGCGGACGTCGCCGGGCTCGCCCTCCCAGATCAGCGCGACCCGGTTTCGGGTCGGCGAGTCGACCGCGGCGTGCCGGTCGACGACGTTGTGCGCGACGTTGATCTCGCCGCCGGGATACCACTCGGAGAACTGCGGGCCGTCGCTGTCGTCACCGGACTGCGTCCGGTTGCCAGCGGAGCTCCGCTCCGCGCTGTCGCGGACCGCGTCGTACTCGGTATAAAAGTCGATGTCGAGGTAGTCGACGATCTCGTCCCAGAACCAGTCGACGCCGGAGGCCGGCTCGCCCGCGACCTCGATCGTGGTGCGTTCGATCAGCGCCTCGTAGTCGTCGATCCCGTACTCGCGCATGAACGCGGCGACGTTCGTCGACTCGGCGAACGCCTCGCTCGGCTCGTGTACGACCTCGTCTATCCCCTCGTACTCGTCCATCTCGTCCGGCCCTTTTCGCGGTGACGGTAAGTAACTTTCCTGAACGTCGGCGCCCGCTAGCGCGGGTCGGCGCACTCGCCCGCGACCTCGACGCTCCCCGCGTCGACGGCGACGGTCGCGTCGTACAGGGCGCAGGCGTCGACTTCCCACGCGAGCCCTCCCTCCCAGTCGTCGCCCGTCACGGCGACCTCGTGGCGGCCGGTCTCGCCGACGACGACTTCGAACGCGCGGGCGACGCCGGGGCCGATCCGATCGGACTCCTCCTCGTACGTCGTCCCGTCGTCGCCGCGGACGACCACTTCCACGTCGAACGCCTCGTCGCCGTCGTTCCGGACGGTCAGGTCGAGGCGGCCGGGGTCGTTCTCACCGAGGCCGAGACACCCCGCGACCGCCGTCGCGCTGGCGGTCGCCGCGGCGAGGACGCTGCGTCGGTTCATGCCGTCGTCTCGTCGCCCCAGAACTTGAACCCCGTCCACGCGACCGTCGGGACGCGATGCGACTCGATATGCACGCGACCGACTGGCGGGGCGGCGGCGCCGGCGGCGACGGACTCCGCGGGCGGGTGGGAGCGGCCGTCGACCCGCCCGCGATCGGCGCCCGACCGCTACTCGACGCCGGCTTCGGCCGGCACGTCGCTCTCCGACCCGTCCTGGTCCGCGGCGACCGTCTCGGCGTTCGCGGGCTCGTCGGCGTACGCCGCCTCGGGGACGAGGTCCACGGAGGCGACCTCGTCGTCCGGCTCCAGGTTCATCACGATGACGCCCATCGTGTTGCGGCCCACCGTGGAGATCTCCTCGACGCGGGTCCGCATGATCTGTCCCTTGCCGCTCATCGCGAGCAGGTGGTCGCCGTAGGTGACGGCTTCGATGGCGACGACCTCGCCGTTGCGGTCGCCCGTCTTGATGTCGACGAGCCCCTTCCCGTTGCGGGACTGCGGGCGGTACTCGTCGAGGTCGGAGCGCTTGCCGTAGCCGTTCTCCGTGACGGTGAGCACCCAGTTGTGGTACTCGTCGTCGATGGCGGCCACGCCCGCGACCGCGTCCCCCTCTCGGAGGTCGATCCCGATCACGCCGCGGGCGGTCCGACCCATCGCGCGCGCCTCCGACTCGTCGAAGCGGATCGCCATTCCGTGCCGGCTCCCGATGACGATGTGGGCGTCGCCGTCGGTCACCTCGACGTCGACGAGCTCGTCGCCGTCCTCCAGCCGGATCGCGCGGATCCCCGTCGACATGATGTTCCCGAACTCCTCGACGGCGGTCCGCTTGATGTACCCGTCGCGGGTGACCATCGTGAGGAACTCGTCGTCGTCCAAGTCCTCCATGTTCACCACCGCTTCGATCTCCTCGCCGTCATCCAGATCGAGGAGGTTGACCGCCGATTTCCCCCGGGCCGTTCGGGACATCTCCGGGATCTCGTAGGTCTTCAGCTCGTAGATCTGCCCGCGGTTGGTAAAGACGAGCAGATAGTCGTGGGAGTTGGCGGCGAACACCGAGGAGACGCGGTCGCCCTCCTTCAGCCCGGTGCCGATGATCCCCTTGCCGCCCCGGTTCTGCGCCCGGAAGGTGTCGAGCGACATCCGCTTGATGTAGTCGTCCTCGCTCATCACGACGACGCACTCCTCCTCCGGAATGAGGTCCTCGTGGGTGACGTCGCCGACGTCCTCGATGAAGCTCGTGCGGCGCTCGTCGCCGTACTCCGCCTTCATCTCGTTCAGCTCGTCGACGATCACGGCGTCGAGCTCGTCGGGGTCGGCGAGGATCGTCTCCAGCCGCTCGATCCGGGCGGTGACGTCCTCGTACTCCGACTCGATCTCCCGGGTCTCCATCGAGGTGAGCGACCCGAGCTGCATCCGGACGATGTGGGCCGCCTGCGCCTCGCTGAACTCGTACTCGGCCTCGAGCGCCGCCTTTGCGGCGTCACGGTCGTCGGAGTTCTGGATCGTCTCGACCACGTCGTCGACCTGTTCGAGCGCCTTCAGCCGCCCTTCGAGGATGTGCGCGCGGTCCTCGCGCTCCGCGAGCTCGTGCTCGGAGCGCCGACGCACCACCTCGCGGCGGTGTTCGACGTAGTGACGGAGCGTCTCTTTTAAATCCAGCACCTGCGGGGAGCCGTCGACCAGAGCGAGGTTGATGACGCCGAAGGTGCGTTCGAGGTGGCTCTCCAGCAGCTGGTTCTTCACGACTTCCGCCATCGCGTCGCGCTTGAGCTCGATGACGATGCGCATCCCGTCGCGGTCGGACTCGTCGCGGAGGTCGCGGATCCCCTCGATCGCGCCCTCGTTGACGTCCTCGGCGATCCGCTCGACGAGCCGGGACTTGTTCTGCTGGAAGGGGAGCTCCGAGATGACGATCCGTCCCGCCTCCTCGTCGACCTCGAACTCGGCGCGGACGCGGACGCGGCCGCGACCCGTCTTGTACGCCTTGTGGACCGCGTTCCGGCCGACGATGTTCGCGCCGGTCGGGAAGTCGGGCCCCTTGACGTGTTCCATCAGGTCCTCGACGGTGGCGTCCGGGTTCTCGATCAGCTCGACGGTGGCGTCGACGACCTCGCCGAGGTTGTGCGGCGGGATGTTCGTCGACATCCCCACCGCGATCCCCGAGGAGCCGTTGACGAGCAGGTGCGGCACCGCCGAGGGCAACACCTCCGGCTCCTCCAGTCGGTCGTCGTAGTTGGCGGTGAAATCGACCGTGTCGCGCTCGATGTCGGCCAGGAGCTCCTCGGCGATGGGAGCCATCCGGGCCTCCGTGTACCGCATCGCGGCCGGCGGGTCGCCGTCGACGGAGCCGAAGTTCCCCTGTCCGTCGACGAGGGGGTATCGCATGGAGAAGTCCTGGGCCATCCGGGCGAGCGTGTCGTAGATGGCGCTGTCGCCGTGCGGGTGGTAATCGCCCATCGTCTCGCCGACGATGGAGGAGGACTTCCGGTGCGAGGAGCTGCTCGTGACGCCCGCCTCGTGCATCGCGTAGAGGATGCGCCGGTGGACGGGCTTGAGCCCGTCGCGGACGTCGGGGAGCGCGCGCCCCGCGATGACCGACATCGCGTAATCGATGTACGACTGCTCCATCTCGTCTTCGATGCGGGCGTTCGTCACCTGTGCGGCAGGCACGTCGTCGGGATTGACGTCGGGGACGTCGGAGCTCATATGTCCACCCACTCGGCTTCGGTCGCGTGTTCCTTGATGAACTGCTTTCGCGGCTCGACCGCGTCACCCATTAGCACGTTGAACATGCGGTCCGCCGCGGCGGCGTCGTCGATGTTGATCTGTTTGAGGATGCGGTTTTCCGGGTCCATCGTCGTGTCCCACAGCTGGTCGGGGTTCATCTCGCCGAGCCCCTTGAACCGCTGGACCTGGTCGGGGTTCCCGTCGCACTTCTCCTCGACGATCCGGTCGCGCTCCGCCTCCGTCATCGCGTCGTACGTCTCGCCGCGGTAGCGGACGCGGTACAGGGGCGGCTGGGCGGCGTACACGTAGCCGGCCTCCAGGAGGGGCTTCATGTGGCGGTAGAGGAGAGTGAGAAGCAGCGTCCTGATGTGGGCGCCGTCGACGTCGGCGTCGGTGTTGTGGGCGCACAGTCCGCCCATCCCCGCGATGAAGTTCTCGTCGGTTTCGACGGAGAAGTCATACACGTACCGTCCGGACGGTTCCACTTCTTCGATCCGTCTCACCTCCAGTCCGACGAGATCCTCGGATATGTCACGGTACTTCCGTGTTCCGTGGTTGTCCCACCCGTTCTCGACCTTCGAGAGCAGACGGTCACCGTTCCGGTGCGGCTCCCAGACGTCTCGTATCTTCGCGAGGTCCGACCGTGCCGACACGGTGACGGTGTGGCTGTCGGTGTTCGTCTCGTACCCGCCGTCGAGGTCATCGACATCGGTCTTCGAGTGAGACGCTACCACTCCCTGTGCGGAGAGCAGGTACATCACTCCGCTGGCGAGGTGACGCGAGGTCGTCGACCACGCGATCCGCTCTTCGTTCACCGTCCCGTCTCCGTGGAGATAGCCGCGGAGGAACGCCTGCTGGCAGTCCGGTGAAACGTCGAAGACGAGGTCTGGGATCGTCTTCTCGCTCGCTTGGCAACCGTCGAATCCGAACACGTGCTCCCAGACGACGGCCGCAACGCGGTTGACGAGTTTTACCTCGTCGACGCGGTCGTCGTTCCGACTCTGCTTCGCCGGGATACCAAACACGTGATCGAACGCGTCCTGATATTTCTCGGCCAGCGACTCGTTGTTCGCACCTATCGCGAGTCGGACTCCGTTCCGCGGTGAACTCGATCCGTCCGCCGCATAGATACCCAACAGTTCGAAGAGGGTTTCGTCGAGTTCGACGTACCGATCAACACCGTGGCCCGCGTAGTGTGCCGGCGTCAGTTCCACGGTCTCGCCGTCGGGTATCTCGTCAAGGTCGTCTTCGGAGAGTTCGCTCACGCGGACGTAGTCCCGGACGCGGTTTGCCTGTGTCCCCTCGTACTGATCGTTCCAGCGCTGATCGAGAAGCGAATCCGTGACCGACACGTTCTCCATCACCGCGGGCGCTGAGACGCCGACGGCGTCACAGTACGCCTGGAAGTTCGACACCGTCGGACGCGAGTTGCCCCGCTCCCACTGCGATACCGTGATGGGCTGTGCGACACCGGTCTCATCACAGATGTCCTGTTGGGTGAGTCCCGTCTCCTCCCGCTGTTCGCGAAGCGTGGTTCGAACCGATTCCGGAGCCTCGACCCGCGGCTCGGCCCGAGCAACGGCACCGCCGTCTGTCGCGTACTCCTCCCGAACACGCTGTTTAAACAGTTCCTCGATCCCCGGACCGCGCGCGAATAGTTCGGAGTCGAACTCGTCAGGCCGTTCGACGAGTTCCGCGAGAAGGTCGATCTCTTCTCCGTCACGGTCACCCGAAAGCGGAACTGACCGCGGTGCGATTACCTGGTCACCGGAATCGATCTCGTCGCCTCGCGCGAGTTCTATCTCGCCGTTGCGGTGGACGAAGACGCTGTGCGAGGCGGTGACTTTCAGATTCCGCCCGTAGTCGGTTTCGATCTCGTACAGCGGCTCGTCGATTTCGTGGCGAATGACCTGATCGATCGGTCGGAACTTCGTCCGATTGTCGTCGCGTCCGAAGCAGAGGACCTCGTAGTCCTCGTATCCGTCACCGTCAGACTCAATCACGCGGTCGATGAATTCCCCGACCTCCACGAACTGTGTGTGTCCATCCGCATCGCGGACGAATCCGTGTTCCTCGCCATCGACGCTCATCAGGATGATCTTGTTGTACCGGGCGTCGTCGATGTCGAACTCCTCGCCGATCCCGGCGCCGATCGCGGTGATCAACGCGCGGATCTCGTCGTTCTCGAGGATGCGGTCGAGGCGGTGCTTCTCGACGTTGAGGATCTTCCCTTTGAGCGGGAGAATCGCCTGGTTCTCGCGGTTCCGGCCCTGCTTGGCCGAGCCGCCCGCGGAGTCGCCCTCCACGACGAACAGCTCCGCCTCCGCCGGGTCGCGCGTCTGGCAGTCGGCGAGCTTGCCGGGCAGCGCGGTGGACTCCAGCGCGGACTTCCGCCGGGTGAGCTCCTCGGCCTTCTTGGCGGCCTTCCGGGCCCGTGCGGCCTCCGCGGCCTTGTGGACGACCTTCCGAGCGGTGTCGGGGTTCTCCTCGAAGAAGGTGCCGAGCTTCTCGTGGGTCGCGGACTCGACGATGCCGCGGACCTCGCTGTTGCCGAGCTTCGTCTTCGTCTGCCCCTCGAACTGCGGGTCGGGGTGCTTCACCGAGATGACCGCCGTGAGCCCCTCCCGGACGTCCTCCCCCTTGAGGTTCGCGTCGAGGTCGTCGACGAGCCCGTGCTCGTTGGCGTAGTCGTTGACGGTCCGGGTCAGGGCCGTCTTGAACCCGGTGAGGTGGGTCCCGCCCTCTCGAGTGTTGATGTTGTTGGCGAACGCGTGGACGGAGCCCTGCAGCTCCTCGGTCGCCTGCATCGCGACCTCGACGTGGATGTCCGCGTCCTCGTCGGCGAAGTAGATGACCTCGTCGTGGATGGGCGTCCGCGTCTCGTTGAGGTACGCGACGAACTCGCGGATGCCGCCGTCGTAGAGGAACGTCTGCTCGTCGCCCGCGTCGTCGGCGTCGCTCTCCGCTCCGCGCTCGTCGGCGAGCGTGATGGCGACGCCGGAGTTGAGGAAGGCAAGCTCTCGGAGCCGGTTGGCGAGCGTCGAGAACTCGAACTCCCGCGTTTCGAAGATGTCGCCGTCGGGCCAAAAGCGGATGTACGTCCCGGTGTCCTCGCCCGCCTCCATGTCGCGGACGCGCTCGAACCCGCCCTCGACGGGCTCGCCGCGGGCGAACTCGTGGCGGTAGACGCCGCCGTCTCGCTTCACCTCGACCGCCAGTCGCTCGGAGAGAGCGTTGACGACGCTGACGCCGACGCCGTGGAGACCGCCGGAGACCTGATAGGACTTGGAGTCGAACTTCCCGCCGGCGTGGAGGACGGTCATGATCACTTCGAGCGCCGGCCGGTCGTACTTCTCGTGGGTGTCGACCGGGATCCCCCGGCCGTCGTCGCTGACGCTAACGGACCCGTCCTCGTGGATGGTGACGGTGATCTCGTCGCAGTAGCCCGCGAGGGCCTCGTCAATGGAGTTATCGACGACCTCGTAGACGAGATGGTGTAATCCCCGACCGTCCGTGGATCCGATATACATCGCCGGACGTTTACGGACGGCCTGGAGGCCCTCGAGGACCTGGATCTGGCCGGCTCCGTACTCACTCTGCTCTGACATAGAACTTACCGAATTTAGTTCGGGGCGGGTTATAAACCCGACGCACGCGCGCGGGCGTGAGGCGGTCGGCCTCGACGGCATCCCGGACTCGGCGTCGACCGACTCGGCTCCCGTCCGTGAAATCGGATCGGCCGTCGCGGCTCGGCCCGCCGCGTGCTCACTGCCGACGAGGGTCGAGGAAGGCCCGAGCGCGCTCGACGACGCACGCGCGGAACCGGTCCGGGTCGACTCCGGCGGGACCCGTCTCCCCGAACCGGACGGGGGTCTCCCTGGCGACCGCCTCGACGGTCCGGTCCGCGAGGGCGTCGACGGTCGCCGGCTCGCCGCGCCGCTCGAGGGCCGCGACGGTTCGCTCGAACCGCTCCCGCCCGGCGTGGGTCGCGGCGAGTTCGTCGGGGTCGACCGGACCGCCGGCACGTCTGTCTCCCCCGGAACCGCCTTCCGCGCGGTCGTCCTCGCCGGTCTCCCTCGCGATCCGCCCGCGTCCGCCGCGTTTGTTCCGGACGACGACGCCGGCGGCCGGCCCGTCGCGCCACGACGACGCCGGAATCGCGTATCTCCCGGGGTCGAAGTCGCGGGCGTTCACCTCTCGCGCCACCGCGTTGACCGGGTCGAGTCCGACCCCGTCGAAGATCGCCGCGGCGGCGTCGGGCGGCCGGAACGCCCCGTCAGCCTCGCCGCTCCCGCCCGCCTCGCCGCTCCCGCCCGCCTCGTCGTCCCCGCTCGCACCCACCCACACGTCGGTGCCGAGGAACGGCGGGATCCGGTCCCAGTCGTAGTCGGTCCCGCGACGGTGGGTCGCGACGCCGAGGAACGTCACGCCGGCGGGGTCGGCGACGGCCTCCCGGAGCGCTTCCCGGTCGAACCGACCGCGGACGTGTCGGACCGCGGGGCGGAGCGCGAGCGGGACGGCGTCGACGTCGGCGTACGTCGCCTCCGGACCGCCGAATCGGAGGAGTCCGGACTCGTCCATGCGGAACCGGAGGCCCGTCCCGTCTATCAGCTCGAGGAGCCAGAGGTGTCCCTCCAGGAGGTCGTCGGGCTCGTTCGGGTCGTCGAGGTCGGGGAGCGGCGGGAACTGGCGCATGGTGTGGCGGTCCGGCCGTGGCAGTCCGATGACCGGATCGGAGGCTCCGCCCCGCAGTGAGTTGGGTCTTGGGGAGTCTCCCCCGGTCCGTTCGACGGACCCGGCTCCCACAGCTACAAGCGGCCGCCGGCCGTATCGGCTCGCGATGCTACCGATAGCGGACGCGTTCGAGCACGACTACCGAGGCTGTGAGATCCTGTACGGACGGGGTCGCGCGAGCGAGCTGAGCGCGATCCTCGGCGACCGGGGACTCGACAACGCGCTGGTCGTCTGCGGCTCCAACGTCGGCGCCAACGACGACCTCATGGATCCGATCCGCGAGGGGCTCGGCGACCGGCTCGCCGGCGTCTTCGACGGCACGACCCCCGACAAGCGCGTCGAGACCGCGTACGACCTCCTCGATAAGCGCGCGGAGGTCGGCGCGGACGTCCTCGTCGCCGTCGGCGGGGGCAGCAGCCTCGACGTCGCCCGACAGGCGACGATGCTCGACGTCGACGGCCGCGACGTCGCCGACCTCCGCGCCGACGCGGCCGACGGTCCCGACGCGCTCGGGTCGCTCGCACCCGGAACCGACCCGGCGATTCCGCTCGCGGTGCTTCCGACGACGTTCGCCGGGGCCGACGTCTCGACGGGCGGCTCGTTGGTGGTGCTCCCGGCCGACGAGTCGCCCACGGGCCAGCCGATGACCGTCAGCGGCGACGGGGCGATGCCGATCGTCGACCTCGCCGACCCGGCGCTGTTCGAGACGACCCCGAAGCCGGTGCTGGCGGGGTCGGCGATGAACGGATTCGACAAGGGGATCGAGACGCCGTACGCGCGGGACGCGACCCCCGTGAGCGACGCGACCGCGATCCACGGGCTGCGACTCCTTTCCGACGCGCTCCCGCGGGTCGCGGGGAACCGGGCGGGGAGCGAGGCCGCGATGGACAGAGCCGTGGTCGGCGCGCTGCTCGTCCAGCTCGACCGTCGGATCTCCGTGATACACGCGTTCGGCCACGGGTTCGCGCGCCGCTACGACGTCCAGCAAGGCACCGTTCACGCGATCGTCGCCCCGCACGTCCTCGCGTACCTCTTCGACGAGATCGACGCCAGCCGGCGGGCGCTCGCCGCCGGACTGGGGGTCGACGTCGACGGCCGCGGCGACGAGGCGGTCGCCGAGGACGTCGTCGAGGCGGTCGCCGCGGTCCGCGACGCGCTCCCGGTCCCCGGACGCCTCCGGGACGTGCCGGCGACCGACGAGGAGGACCTCCCGGCGGTCGCCGAATACATCGCCGACGACTGGTCGATGGACCGCGCGCCCGCGGGCCTCGACGCGGCGCCGGAGGCGATCGAGGGCGTGTTGCGCGCGACGTGGTGAAAACGCCCGCCCGAATCCGCACGGGCCGATCCCGACCGCGGGCTCCGGTATCGCTCGGGCCGGTCAGCGAGTGCGACGCCGACCGGCGGCGGCGGCCGCGGCGAGGAGCGCGAGGACCGCGGCGACGACGCCGAAGCCGGGAGCGCCGTCGTCGGTGTCCGCCGAGTCGTCGTCGTCCGAATCGCTTCCGTTCGAACCGTTCGCGCCCGGATCGGCCTCCGCCGCGGTGTCGACGCCCTCGACCGTCACCGGCTCGGACTCGACGTCTCCGTCCTGCGCGACGATCGTTCGGTTCCCGGCCGACGAGATCGGCACGCCGACCTCCCCGCGCTCGTCGGTCTCACCGACCTCCTCGCCGTCGACCGCGACCGTCACGTTGGTCACCGGCTCGTCGTACGCGTTCCGCACCGTCACGCGAGTCGTCTCGCCGACGAGGACACGGTCGTTCGCCGGCGTGACGGACAGCGTGGGGGTCCGCTGGGCCGTGGCGTTCACGCTCGTCGGGGACTCCCGCACTCTGATCCGCTCGGGCGAGGCGTCGTACTCCTCTTTGACGACCTCGACCGTGTACGCCGTGTTCACGGGGACGTTGAGCGAGGCGGTCCCCTCCGTCACGCTCACCTCGGCGTCGTACACCGACGATGACATCCGGACCGACCCCGTGTCGATCGGCCGGGGCGGGTCGAAGTGGTCGTCGAAGGTGCGGACGTCGAGCGTCACGGTCCCCCGCTCGATGCCGACCGTTACCTCCGTGTTCCGCGACACCGTCACCTCCCGCTCCGTCTCGTAGTAGCCGGGTTTCACGACGTTGATCTCGTACGTGCCGCGCTCGAGGCGGTCGGTCTCGTAGACGCCGTCTGAATCGGTGTCACCGCGGTCGACCGTTCGCCCGTTCGACCGGACGGTCACCCTCGCATCGGCCTGCGACCGGTTCTCCGCGTCGAGGACCGACACCGTCGCGGTCCCGCTCCGAGAGACGGCGAGATCGACGTCGCTCCCGGTCGCGTTGTCGATCTGAAGCGGCCTGTTCCGGACGTAGGTGTCGTCGTCGACGTCCAGCTCGACGCTCGCTCCCTCCGGCACGTCGAGGAGCACGTTCCCGTTGCTCGCCGTCGTCCCGGACGCGGTCCCCGTCTCTCCCGAGTCGGTCTCCCACTCCGCCTCGACGGTCGTGCCGCCGACGGCGTCACCGTCCTGATCGGTGACCGCGACGGTGAGCGTCACCTGGTCCTGACCGACCGCGCCGCCGGTGGCGACGACCGCGACGACCAGTACCGCCGCTCCGACGAGAGCCACGCGTGCGACATTCATATACGAGATAATGAACAGCCGGCCATATATTGGTATGGGCTGCTTATCGGTGTTGGCCGCGGCCACGTGTCCGGTTCGGGGCAGATTCCCGTCGTTCCGTTCGCGGAGCGAGGCCGCGAGTCACGGGTTCTGTAGGCGATTCGTCCGCGGCGCGACGCCGACCGAGCGGGAGCGCCACCCGTGACTCGACCGGGTCGTCGACCCCGACTCCGCCGTATTCAAATACGCGCGCGAAGACCAACGCGTATGGAGCAGATCGACGACCAGTATACGCCCGCCGACGTCGAGTCGGCGGTCGACGAGTACTGGGACGACGTTGACGCCTACGAGGCGGCGAAGGAGGCGCACGCCGACGACCCGCCCTTCTTCTTCGTGGACGGGCCGCCGTACACCTCCGGGCAGATGCACCTCGGCACGGCCTGGAACAAGACGCTGAAGGACGCGATCATCCGTCACAAGCGGATGACCGGCCACCGCGTCACCGACCGCCCGGGCTACGACATGCACGGGCTCCCGATCGAGGTGAAAGTCGAGGAGGAGCTCGGCTTCGAGAACAAGCGGGACATCGAGGCGTACGGGATGGAGGGGTTCATCGAGAAGTGCAAGGAGTTCGCCGTCACCAACCGCGCGGCGATGGACGAGGACTTCAGGTCCATCGGCGTGTGGATGGACTGGGAGAACCCCTACGAGACGATCGATCCCGAGTACATGGAGGCCGCGTGGTGGGCGTTCTCCAACGTCGCCGACAACGGGCTCGTCGAGCAGGGGAAACGCTCGATCTCGCAGTGTCCGCGGTGCGAGACGGGGCTCGCCAACAACGAGGTCGAGTACGAGGACGTCGAGGACCCCTCTATCTACGTGAAGTTCCCGCTCGCCGACCGCGAGGGGAGCCTCGTCATCTGGACGACGACCCCGTGGACGATCCCCGCGAACACCTTCGTCGCCGTCGACGAGGAGCTCACGTACAACGCCGTCCGCGCCGAGCGGGACGGCGAGACCGAGCTCGTCTACGTCGCCGCCGACTGCGTCGAGGACGTCCTCCAAGAGGGGCGCTACGAGGACTACGAGATCGAGGCGGAACTGACGGGCGACGACCTCGTCGGCTGGGAGTACGACCACCCGCTCGCGGACCGCCTCGCCGAGTACCCCGACTTCGAGGGCGCCGGGCGGGTGTACGCCGCCGACTACGTGGAGGCCGATCGCACCGGGCTCGTCCACTCCGCGCCGGGACACGGGGAGGAGGACTTTCACCGCGGCACCGAGCTCGACTTAGAGATCTTCTGTCCGGTCGCGCCGAACGGCGAGTTCACCGAGGCGGCCGGCGAGTACGCGGGCCAGTTCGTGCGCGACGCCAACGACGACATCGTCGACGACCTGGTCGCGGACGGACACATGCTCGCGCACGGGACCGTCGACCACAGCTACGGCCACTGCTGGCGCTGTGACACCGGCATCATCCAGCTGGTCACCGACCAGTGGTTCATCTCGATCACGGACGTCAAAGACGAGCTCCTCGAGAACATGGAGGAGTCCGAGTGGCACCCGCAGTGGGCGCGGGACAACCGGTTCCGCGACTTCATCGAGGACGCGCCCGACTGGAACGTCTCCCGCCAGCGGTACTGGGGGATTCCGATCCCGATCTGGGTGCCGGAGGACGCGGACGGGAGCGACCTCGACGAGGACATGATCGTCATCGGCACCCGCGAGGAGCTCGCCGAGCGCGTCGAGGAGGACGTCGACCCCGAGAGGATAGACCTCCACCGCCCCGCCGTCGACGACCTGACCATCGTGGAAGACGGCACCACCTACCGGCGCGTCGAGGACGTGTTCGACGTGTGGCTCGACTCCTCGGTCGCCAGCTGGGGCACGCTCGGCTACCCCTCTAACGAAGCGGCGCACGACGAGCTGTGGCCGGCCGACCTCATCGTCGAGGCCCACGACCAGACCCGCGGCTGGTTCTGGTCGCAGCTCGGCATGGGGACCGCCGCGGTCGGCGAAGTCCCGTACGAGGAGGTGCTGATGCACGGGTTCGCCAACGACGAGGACGGCCGCAAGATGTCGAAGTCGGTCGGCAACATCGTCACCCCGGAGGAGGCCATCGAGCGCGCCGGTCGCGACCCGCTCCGCACCTACCTCCTCAGCCACGACCAGCAGGGGGTCGACCTCGCGTTCGAGTGGGACGGACTCGGCGAGCTGCAGGGGAAGCTCAACATCCTCTGGAACGTGTTCCGCTTCCCCCTGGAGTACATGGAGCTCGACGGCTACGACCCGGCCGACGCGAGCCTGAACGACGGCGAGCTCGAACTCGTCGACGAGTGGGTGCTCTCCCGGCTCCAGTCCGTCGAGACCGAGGCGACGGAGGCGTGGGGCGACTACCGCGTCAGCGACGCCGTCAACGCCGTTATCGCCTTCGTCACGCAGGACGTCTCGCGGTTCTACGTGAAGGCGGTCCGCGACCGGATGTGGGAGGAGGCGGACTCCGCCTCGAAGCGCGGCGCCTACGCGACGCTCGCGACCGTCCTCGACGAGGTGATCCGACTGCTCGCGCCGATCGCCCCGTACATGACCGAGCGGATGTACCAGACGCTCGACGGCTCGGCGGTCACCGTCCACCAGCTGGACTACCCCGAGCCCGACGACGGGCTCCGCGACCCCGAACTGGAGCGCGACGTGACCGTCCTCCGCGACGTCGAGGAGGCCGCGGCGAACGCCCGCCAGCAGGCGGGGCGGAAGCTTCGGTGGCCCGTGTCGCGCGTCGTCGTCGAGAGCGACGACGAGGCCGTGACCGCGGCGGTCGAGCGCCTCGCCGACCTGATCGGCGAGCGCGTCAACGCCCGCGAGGTGACCGTCACCGACGCGTTCGACGAGCTCGTCGAGCGGGCCGAACCGCAGATGGCCGAGATCGGTCCCGCGTTCGGCGCCGACGCGCAGAAGGTGATGGGCGCGGTGCAGGGCGCACAGCGCGCGGCGGTCGAGGGCGGCCAGGTGACCGTCGACGGCGACCCCGTCGACCTCGACGACGCGATGGTGGAGTACGTCGCCGAACCCCCCGAGAACGTCTCCGGCGCCGACTTCGAGGGCGGCACCGTCTACGTCGACACCGCGCTCACCCCCGAGATCGAATCGGAGGGGTACGCCCGCGACGTGATCCGACGGATCCAGGAGATGCGGAAGGAACTCGACCTCGACGTCGAGGCCCGGATCCGCGTCGGGGTCGCCGTCGACGACGACCGGGTCGCCGGCTTCGTCGAGGAGCACGCGGACCTGATCGCCGGTGAGGTGCGCGCCGACGAGTGGCTCGAGGACCCGCGCGACGCCGACGGCCTCGTCGAGGAGTGGGACGTCGAAGACGTCGTCGTCACGATCGGCATCGAGCCGGTCGCGTAACGTCGAACGGGCGACTCCGAGGCCACGGACGCGTCGGTACCGTGCGTACCATTCGCATCCCGAAACCTATAGGTGAGTTCTTTACTCATGGTCGACTATGCATGTCCGGGCGGCGCGGCCCGACGACGCGGAGGCGCTACGGACGGCGGTCTCGCGAGCTCGCGAGGCGACCGTGTTTGACGACATCGGATCCCCTCTCTTGGACGTGTCCGCCGCGGGCGTCCGCGAGGCCGCCACCGAGGCGGAGTGGTCGTTCCTCATGGAAGGCGACGACGGCCCCGTCGGCGTCGCCATCGCGCACCCCGACGGCCATGGCTCGGAGGCGGAGCTGCTCGCGCTGTGGGTCCACCCGAGCCACGCCGGAGAGGGCGTCGCCGACGAGCTGCTCGCGCGCGTCGCGTCGTCCGTGACGGAACGCGGCGTCGACACGCTTCGGGCGAGCGTCCCCGGCGACAGTCCCGGTGCGAAGGAGTTCTTCGCCGCGCACGGGTTCGCTCCGCGCGGCACCCGCCGCGGCCCCGCGGGCGACGAGTCGGTCGTCGCCGCCGACGTGAACGCGCTTCGGTGACGCGCGCGGTCCGCGTCGGGCGAAGCGAACCGATCGGCTGATCCGCCGCTACCCGTCGGGGAGTGGGTCCGTGGGGTTCGGTTCGACTCTCCTCATCGGGTTCGGGGCGATTCTCCTCGTCGGGTTCAGTGCCAAGGAACGATTCGGGAGGGGAAAACCGGGAGACCGCGCCGCGCTTACTTCAGCCGCTCCTGCAGGAAGGAAGGGTGTGCGGCGGTGACGCCGTCGATCGCCAGAAGTTTCTCCGAGATGACCTCACCGAGTTCGTCGCCGTCGCCGGCGCGGACCTCCGCCATCAACATGTGGTCGCCGGAGGAGGTGTACAGGGCCTGCACCTCGTCGAGTTCCTTCAGCTTGCGGGTCGCGCCCACGTACTCGCCGGAGTCGACGTCCATCCCCACCATGGCGATCGACTGCGACGAGAGCTTCTTCGGGTCGACCTCCGCCGAGTACCCCACGATCACGCCCCGCTCCTCCAGGCGATCGATGTACTTTCGCACCGTCGGCTTCGAGACGTCGGCCCGTTCGGCGATCTCCGCGCAGGAGGCCTGCGCGTCCTCCTCTAACACCGACAGGATCCGTTCCTCCGTCGATACCGTGCTCATATCGACTGGTTTGTCACCACGGAAAAAATACCTTGCGAATCAAAAAACGAGACGAACGGACTGCGAATCGTTCCGAGATCGTCTGCGGATCCCCGGTTAGAGCCGCGTCAGGCGTGCTTGTCGAGGAACTGGTCGTACGAACGCTCCCACTCGTACTCGTCGTCCCAGTAGCGCTCCGCCAGCGGCTCCTCGGGCATCTCGCCGATCTCCCGCTTTTCCTGGCCGTAGGACGGGCGGGTGTCGTCGACGTAGTACCGGCCGGTGAGAACCTCGCCCTCGTACAGCGACTCCTCGGTCTGACGCATCATCTCGGCCGCCTCGACGCGGTCCGTCCGGTCGAAGTCGTAGTCGTCGGACTCGTTGACATCGATGTACGGGACGTACTGGCGCGCGTCCTTGTTCCAGGTCGGACACTGGGTGAGGAAGTCGACGTGCGCGAACCCGTCGTGTTCGATCGCCTCGATGATGATCTCCTTCGCCTGGTTCGGGTTGACCGCGGCCGTCCGAGCGACGTAGGAGGCGCCGGCGTTCAGCGCCATCGAGAGCGGCTTGAGCGGCTCCTTGGCGCTGCCGTGGGGCTGCGTCTTCGACTTGTGGCCCTTCGGGCTGGTGGGCGAGGTCTGCCCCTTCGTGAGCCCGAAGATCTCGTTGTTGAAGACGATGTACGTCATGTCGTGGTTCTCCCGGGCCGTGTGGATGAAGTGGTTCCCACCGATCCCATAGCCGTCGCCGTCACCGCCGGCGGCGATGACTTCGAGGTCGGGATTGGCGAGCTTCGCGGCGCGGGCCACGGGCAGCGAGCGCCCGTGGATCGTGTGGAACCCGTACGTGTCGAGGTAGCTGTTCAGCTTGCCCGAACAGCCGATCCCGGTACACAGCAGCGTCTCCTCGGGCGTGCGCCCGACTTCCGGAAGCGCCTGCTTGAGCGCCTTCAGGACGCTGAAGTCCCCGCAGCCCGGACACCAGGTCGGCTGCGGCTCGACGGCCGGGGTGTACTCGTCGCGGTCGATCTCTCGCTCCTCTCCGATCGCTGAAAACGTGCTCATTGGTTAGTCACCTGCGGCTGGGACGAAGGTAGTCTGATGGCCGGACGCGTCGCCGTCGCCCTCGACGATGGCGGCCTCGAACCCGTCGACGATCTCCGCCGGCTCGAACGGGTTCCCGTTGTACTTCAGCAGGCTCGACAGCCTCTCGCCGTAGCGGCCGAGGTTCTTCTGGACGAGCCCGCGGAACTGTCCCGAGGCGGTCATCTCGACGACGAGCACTTCGTCGACGCTCCCGATGAACTCGGCGACCTGCTCCGTCGGGAACGGGAGCATGTCCGAGACGCCGTACGACTTCACCGAGATGCCGGCGTCGTTGAGCCGGTCGACGGCCTCCTCGACGGTGCCCTGCTGGCTCCCGAACGTGAGGATGCCGTACTGGGCGTCGTCGGGGCCGGCGTAGGAGCCGGTGTCGACGGTGTCGAGGTCGGCGCGGATCGCCTCGAGCTTCTGCGTGCGCCGGTCGATCTGCGCGACGCGGTTGTCCGGCGACTCGTTGATGTGGCCGGCCGGGCCGTGCTCGTTACCGGTCGCGAGGAAGCGACCGCCCTTCTGCCCGGGGATCGAGCGCGGGGAGACGCCGTCGTCGACCTCGTGCTGGAACCGGTGGAACTTCCCGTCGCCGGAGTGCGGCTCGTCGACCAGCGCGTCCTCGCTCAGGGTCTTCCCGAGCGTCGGGTTCGGCTCGCGGTCGAAGTGGCTCTTGGGGACGTTCACCAGCTCGCCGCCGAGCTTCTGGTCGTACAGGAGGATCGTCGGGATCTGGTACTCGTAGGCCAGTCGGAAGGCGATCCGCGACTGCTCGTACGCCTCCTCGACGGTCCCGGGCGCCAAGACGACGCGCTGGGAGTCGCCCTGCGAGGTGTACAGGACGTGTTCGAGGTCGGACTGTTCCGGCTTCGTCGGCATCCCGGTCGAGGGACCGGCGCGCATGGCCTCGACGAGGACGACGGGGGTCTCCGTCATCTCCGCGAGTCCGAGCGGCTCCGACATCAGCGCGAACCCGCCGCCGGAGGAGCCGGACATGGCCTTCACGCCGGCGTGCGAGGCGCCCACCGCGAGCGCCGCGGCCGCGATCTCGTCTTCGACCTGCTCCGAGATCCCGCCGAGCTCCGGCAGGTTCTGGGTCATGATGGTGAACACCTCGGTCCACGGCGTCATGGGGTAGCCGGCGATGAAGCGACACCCCTCGTCGATGGCGCCGTAGGAGATGGCGTCAGAACCCGACATGAGCAGCTGCGGCTCGTCGTGTTCGCCGGTGGGGACGCTGACGTCGGACGCGTCCACGTCGTGCTCCTCGCGTACCTGGTCGTACGCCGTCTCGAGGATCTCGAGGTTCGGATCGAGGATCTTCTCCGGCATGGCGTCGCGCATGAGGTCCTCGACGTGGTCGAGGTCCATGCCGGTCAGCGCGCAGGTGGCGCCGACGCCGGCGGTGTTGCGCATGACCTCTCGACCCATGTCGCGGGCGAGCCCGCGCAGGTCGAGGGGGTACACGTGCCAGTTGTTCTCCTCGACGCGCTCGTCGAAGTTCGGAATCTCGGAGGCGTCGAGGAGCCCCTCGTCGTACACGATGACGCCGCCTTCTCTGAGCTCGTCGAGGTTCTCCGAGAGCGGTTTGATCTCCTCGTTCCCGTAGACTGCCTCCTCCTGGGGGTTCCGAGCGAACGAGTCGCCCAGCGCCAGCAGGAAGTTGTAGCCGTCGCCGCGGGACCGCACCGGGTCCGCGGACGCGCGGACCTCGGTGTACGTGTGGCCCCCGCGGATACGGGACGGATAGTGGCGATGCGTGAACACGTTGAGCCCCGATCGCATCAAGGCCTTTGCGAAGTTCTGGCTCGTCGAAGCGATCCCGTCGCCGGATCCCCCCGATATCCGCCAGATGAGTTCGTCGTCAGTCATAGTGGTATGTGAGCCCGTGAGGGCCTCGTGCATTGTGATTGTGGTGGTTACCTCTTAGGGCTTGCTATGGAATCACAAGGAACAATCATGAAAGACCTTTAGGTAGTACCCTACCTGAGCCCTCGTCAGTCCGTTCCGCGCACTTTTAGCCGTCGCCCGACCGACAGGGCGCATGCTCACGTTCATCGGACTCGGCCTCTACGACGAGCGGTCGGTCACCGTCGAGGGCCAAGCGGCGCTGCGCGCCGCGGACCGCGTCTTCGCCGAGTTCTACACCAGCAGGCTGGTCGGCGCCGACGTCGACGAGCTCGAGGCGCACCACGACGTCGATATCGAGGTCCGCGACCGCGAGGGAGTCGAGCGGGACCCGGAGCCGATCCTCGCGGCCGCCGCCGAGGGCGACGCCGCCTTCTGCACCGCGGGCGACACGATGATCTCGACGACGCACACGGACCTCCGATTACGCGCCGAGGACCGCGGGATCGACACGAGCGTGATCCACGGGGTGACTGCCCAGTCGGCCGCCTCGAGCCTCACCGGGCTCCAGAACTACCGGTTCGGCAAGGCGACGACGCTCCCCTTCCCGTACGCCCACGGCGGCGACGACGTCCCGGCGAGCGTGGTCGAGACGATAGCGGCGAACCGAGAGCGGGGGCTCCACACCGTCGTCTACCTCGACATCAAGGTGGGCACCGGACCGACCGGACCCGACCCGGACCACGAGGAGTACATGACCGCCGACGTCGCCGCGGGCCTCCTCGCCGACGGCTGGCGCGACGAGCTCGGGGTCGTCGTCGCCCGGGCCGGCTCGCCCGACGCGGTCGTCGCCGCCGATCGGCTCAGCGCGCTCGCCGATCGGAAGTTCGGCGACCCGTTGCACCTCCTCGTGATCCCCGGCGACCTCCACCACGTCGAGGCCGACGCGCTGGCCGGGTTGGCCGGAGCGCCGGCCGACCTCCTCGGTGAGTGACCCGGACCCGACCGGTCGTTTGATATTCCAGTCTCGCGTTATCACACCACATGGTAGACGTTCCCGTCGAGGAGCTGATGTCGACCCGACTCGTCACGATCGCCCCGGGAGCCGCCGCCGCGGACGCGGCCGAACGCATGTTGGAGACGGAGGTGAGCTCCGTCCTGGTCGTCGACGACGACGGACACCTGTCGGGCCTGATCACCGCGACGGACTTCGTCTCGCTCGTCCGGCGGAACGACCCGAACGACGAGACCCCCGTTGAGGCGTTCATGACGACCGACATCGTCACCGTCTCTCCCGACGACTCCGTGGAGGAGCTCGCGGACCCGACGGACCGGGGGTACACGCACCTGCCGGTGGTCGCCGCGGACGGCGAGGTGGTCGGGATGCTGTCGACGACCGACCTGACGGCGTACCTCTCGAAGCACCGCCGCTGAGGCCGTCGACGCCGGAGCCGGGGAGTCCGGCGCTCCCGACGCCGAGCCGTTGCGCGTTCCGGAAGAGTAATCAGATCTGCTAGCACACACCACAGTATGGACCTGAACGACCGAACCCGCGTCAGCGAGGTGATGTCGGCGCCGCTGGAGACGATCGGCGCGAACGAGCCGCTCCGGGAGGCCGCGCGTCGGATGACCGACGGCGACATAAGCGCGCTCGTCGTGACGACGGGCGGCGGCTGTATCGTCACGCAGAGCGACGTCGTCGGCGCCGTCGCGGCGGGGCGCGACCTCGACGAGACCGTCGTTCGCGACGTCATGACCGAGAACGTCGAGACGGTGACGCCCGACCTCATGATGGAGGAGGTCGCGGCGATGATGACGATGTACGGGGTGAAACACCTCCCCGTCGTCGACAACGACTACGTCGGCATGGTCTCGTCGACCGACGTGGCGGCGCACCTCTCCTGAGTCGAGCGCTCCCGAAACGCGCCCCGTCTCCGGTCAAAACAGGAGCAGCGGGACGCCGACCGCCACCCCGACCGCGATCAGCACGAGGTTCCAGAACAACACCGGTCGGACCAGCCCGCGGGCGATGCTCGCCGCGAACGCGGTCTTGACGAGGATGCTCGCGGCCGTCCCGGCGACCACCCCCGAAACCGCGGTTTCGACGGTTATCTGTCCGGTTCCGAGCAGGGAGACGGCGGTCGCCGTCGCGGATCCCGATGAGACGAGCCCCGCAAGGAACGAGGTCGCGACAAACCCGCCCGCACCGAACGACCGCTCCGCGCCGGCGGAGACGAGCAGCACCGCGAGGAACAGCGCGCCGAACGTCAGGGCGTTCCGGAGGCTGAACGGCGACGTGAGTTCCGCTTCCATCGTCGTCCGCCAGTCGCTCCGCCACACCGCGATCGACACGCCGGCGACGGTCACGGCGCCGAGCGGCGCGCCGACGACGAGGGCGGCCTCCGGGACGAAGGCGGCGACGACCGCGGCGTTCCGGAGGGCCATCGCGGCGTTCGCGAGCAGGATCGACCCGACGGCGATGTCGGTCAGGTCGGCCCGGCCCTTCGCGCGTTTGGCCATCTCCGCGACGACCGCCGTGGAGTTCACGAGTCCGCCGAAGAAGCCGGTGACCGCGTAGCCGCGTCCCTGGTACCGCTTCACGAGCACGTAGTTGACGAAGCCGATGGCGCTGACGGCGACGACGAGCGACCAGATGAGCCGCGGCTGGACCGCCCCCCACGGGTCGACCGTCTCGGCCGGAAGCAGCGGGAAGACGACGAACGCGAGAATGGTGAACTCCACCGCGCTGCGGACCTCCTCGCGGGAGAGCCCCCACGCGAACTGGTGGAGCTCCCGCTTCAGCACGAGCAGCAGCGAGGAGAGCACCGCCACCGTCACCGCCTCGATGAAGAGCTCCCCGGCGACGAGCGCGCCCACCCCGTACGCGACGAGCATCGACACCGAGGTGGTGAGCGAGAGGCCGTCGACGTCCGGCTCGACGAAGCTCCGGACCGCGAGCAGCACCGCGCTGGCGACGATCAGCGCGCCGCCGACGATCAGCAACCCGTCGTCGTCGAGCAGCGAGAACACCGCCGCGGCGAGGCTGATCAGCGCGAACGTCCGGATCCCCGCCGACTTCTGTGACCACTCCCGTTCGAGCCCGAGGAACATCCCGAGGGCGGTCGCCAAGACGAGCTTCGCGACGTTCGTCTGGAGGTAGACGAGGGGATCGACCGCGGTCAACACGGCCGGTCGCCTCCCTCGCCGCGGCGTCGTCGCGCTCGGCGGACCGGCGGTCGCATAGCAGACGTGTATCACAAATACCTCTATATGTTGCTATATATTACTATATAAATGAGTCGCGATACGGGGAGCCCGGGTCAGCGGTTCGTCGGCTCCCGCGGGAGGTCCAGCGACTCCGTCAGGTCGTGTTCCTCGCCGGTGAGCAGGTAGAGCACGTCCTCGAGGATGACGGCGAGCTCCGGGAGCTCGCGCACCGCGAGGAACGTGATCCCGATCAGCGCGACGACCGCGAGGAGCTGGCTCATGATCCGGTCGGAGATGAGGAAGGAGACCCGGTACGGGTCGGTCGCGCCGAACATCGCGAGCACGAGGTCGGTCTGCCACTGCATGTACTGGTTGCCCGCGACGACGGAGATGAACGTCGTCCGGAAGATGTTGAGCACGTAGATGAGCGGGATCGACACCGCGAGCGCGCGGAGCTTGCGCGAGAGCGGCGCCTCGACGGCGGCGACGAGCCCGCCGAAGATCGCCATGCTCCCGAGTCCCGTACAGGCGAGCACGACGTGGATCGTGACCGTGTGCCCGTCGGCGAGCGTCCACGCGTACGCCGCGTCGTACCCCTCGTAGCTCGTCACGCGCTCCGGCGCGTAGCCGAGCAGGTCGATGAGGAACCCGGTCTGGGTCGCGACGGCCTCGATGAGGATCCGGCGCGGCTCGGGGAACGCGACGCCCGCGACCGAGAATGTCGGGATCGTCTCGAACGGGAGGTAGATGAACAGCATGATCGCGATGGCCCGCGTGAGCGTGAACAGCGAGGCGCGACCGTCGTACAGGAGGTACCCGGCGTACATGCAGACCGGGACGCCGACGAGCGCGAGGATCGACTCGACGTAGCTCTGGTGTTCGAACGCGAAGTACGGCACCGTCGTCAGCCAGAAGAGCCCGAACAGCCCCCACGTGGCCGCCGCGAGCGAGCGGCCCGCCGCCAGTCCGCGGCTGTCGAGCAGCCACGAGGCGGCGAAGAGGATCGCGACAAGCCAGGCGAAGGTGAACGTGTCGGGGATCAGGCTCAGGATCGCCGGCACGCCGGGACCGAACATGTCCGAACGGTCGGTCGTCGTCGGATAAAGCCCTTGTCGTTGCCGACGATCCGTCGGGTACCCAGACGAGGAGAGAGGCGGAGACGAGGAGAGAGGCGGAGACGAGAAGAGAGGCGGAGACGGGTGAAACGGAGTCGGAGGCGGTCAGCGCTCGTCGGAGTCGAGCACCCGGATCTGGTCGCCGCGGACGGTGACCGGGATCGGGACGGTCGCCTCGTACAGCTCGACGGTCACCTGGTCTTTCCCCTCGTCGATGCGCTGGACGCGGGCCTTCTCGCCCTTGAACGGGCCGGCGATCAGCTCGACGATGTCGCCCTCGGCGATCCCCTCGACGTCGGGAGTCGGCGAGAGGAAGTGCTCGACCTCGGAGAAGGGGCTCTCGGCCGGTCCCTCGGAGCCCTGGATGACGCCGCGGGCGTGGGGGATCTCGTCGAGGATCCGGGCGAACACGCTGCCGTCGGACGCCTCGACCATGACGTAGCTCGTGAGCTGGTCGGGGGCGATGACCGCCTGGATCTCGGGCATCTCCTTCTCCGCGAGCATGTCGGCGACGGTTCGCTCCTGGCTCGCGGTGGTCTTGACCGAGAAGATCGGCATCAGGCGCCGACCCCCGGCAGGAGGCTCATGATCGCGAACATCAGGAAGCCGATGAAGCCGACGAGGATGATGCCGGCACCGGCGATCTTCGACACCTGGAGGAACTCGTCGGTGCTCGGCGTGCTCGCCAGTTTCAGCACCCGAACGTAGCTGTTGAGGTCGTACGGAACGTCCATGTTACGACCGGCTTCGAGACGAGACGGTTTTTACCTTTTGATGCGACGCGATCCGTCGGGTCCGTGGCGAAAACGGGAGAAGGAACTCTATCGAAGCGCGGCGCGTCGGTGACCCGTCACTCAACGTAGTCGATGTCTTCCATCTCCGCCGCTACCCCCTCCGGCGGCTCGCCGTTCCGGCCGTAGATCTGCGGCGACTCGACGCCGGTCACGACGATCATGGTCCGCATCTCGCCCTCCAGGTCGTCGTCGACCGAGGTGCCCCAGATGATCCGGGCGTCGGGGTCGATCCGGTCGTAGATCTCCTCGACGACGCCCTCGGCCTCCTCGATGGACATGTCCGTGCCGCCCGTGACGTTGACCAGCGCGGAGTTCGCGCCGGAGATGTCGACGTCGAGCAGCGGGGAGCGGAGCGCGGACTTCACGGAGTCCTGCGCCTTCGAGTCGGAGTCGGACTCGCCGAGGCCGATCATGGCGACGCCGCCCTTCTCCATGACCGTCCGGACGTCGGCGAAGTCGAGGTTGACCAGTCCGGGCATCGTGATGAGCTCCGTGATCCCCTTCACCGAGCGCATCAGCACCTCGTCGGACACCTTGAACGCCTGCCGGACCGGGAGCTTCCCGACCGCGTCGAGCAGGCGGTCGTTGGGGACGACGATGACCGTGTCGCTCACGTCGCGGAGGCGCTCGAGGCCGGCCTCGGCGTTCGTCCGGCGCACCTCGCCCTCGGCCGTAAAGGGAGTCGTGACGATGGCGATGGTGAGCGCGCCCGACTCGCGGGCCGCCTTGGCGACGACCGGGGCGGACCCGGTCCCCGTGCCCCCGCCGAGCCCGGCGGTGACGAACACCATGTCGGAGCCGTCGATGGCGTCCTGAATCTCCTCCTGGGACTCGATGGCGGCCTCCTCGCCCACCTGCGGGAGGGAGCCGGCGCCGCGCCCCTGGGTCTTCTGCTGGCCCATGAGGATCTTCGTGTCGGCCTCGATGTTGACGAGGTGCTGGACGTCGGTGTTGGCGGCGACCAGCTTCGCCCCGCGGATCCCCTCCTCGGTCATCCGGTTGACCGTGTTTCCGCCGGCGCCCCCGCAGCCGACGACGGTGATGTTCGTCTGGAGGTCCTGCAGGACGTCCTGCAGCTCGTCGTCGGTCATCGTTCCAGACTGCGGCGGGGTACCGGCCGTCCCGTCGGTCGCGCCGGCGCCGGCTCCTCCGGCGTCGTCCGCCGGAGGTTCCTCGGCTTCGTCGATGGCGTCCTCTACGATAGAGTCCATTATGTGGTGTGGTTGCGACCCGGACGTATTTATTTTTGCCCGATCGTCTGACGCGAGTCAGACGCCGAGGGATCGTCGCCAGCGCGGGAGAGCAGGCGTCCTCGCGGCCCCTCGGTCGCGCTCGGCGCTCGCTTTCCCCCGCCGCCGCCGACGCGCTCCTCGATCACCGATCTCGACCGGAAACGATCCCTCGGTCGTCGCCGTCGATCTCGACGGGGAACCGGTCGGTCCGCGACCGCGACACGTCCTCCGGAGTCACCGTCTCATCGTCGACCTCGACCGCCTCGCCGTCCGCGAGCCGACCGAAGGCCGGCCCTTCGGGGACGCCGCGGTCCCGCGCGAGCGCTGGGTCGAACGCCGTCTCGCTGGCGACGACCGCGCCGTCCCGCACCTCGACCGCGTCGTACCCGCCCGCGAGCACCTCCGCGAGGGCGTCGACGAGGTCGGCGTAGCCGGGGGCGTCCGGGTCGTCGGGGAACGCGGCCGCGCCGACCGCGCGGGAGCCGGCCTGTTCCGTGTCGAAGGCGACCGCGTTCGCCGCCACCGCGTCTCGCGTCGCCCCCGGATCGACCCCCTGCGCCCGCGACAGAAGGGCGTCCGGGAGGTCGCGGATCGAGACCGCATCCCCGCTCGGCTCCGCGGTGACGGCCTCGCCGAACCGAAGGCCCTCGTCGACGGTCGCGAGGTCGGTCTCCAGCCGCTCGACCAGCGCGAGGGGGCGGTCGCCGACCTCGCGGACCCACGTCTCGCTCACCACTCGGTGCCCGAGGTCCGCGACGACCGCCGCCAGCTCGGGCCTGTCGCCCTCGATCACGGCGCGGTCGGCGCGGCTGCGTTCGAACGCCTGCGCGATCGTCTCGCGGTTCGCTTCGGGCGCGCCCATCTCGCCGAGCGCCCAGTCGGCGCCGACGTGCCCCACCGCCCAGTCGGTGTCGCGGACGATCCGGGTGAACCGCGGCGCGTAGTGGCCCCCACCGAAGCCGACGACGTGGCGAGGGGGCTCGTCCGGGGCGTCGGTGTCGTCGAGCGCGTCGGCGGTGTCGTCGAGCGCGTCGGCGGCTTCACCGCCCGCGAGATCGGCCCCGGTCCCCCGCAGGTCGAGGACCGCCCGCGCGACCGCCTCGGCCCCCTCCGGATCGGCCCACTGTGGCTCGTCGGACCCGAGTTCGACGAAGAGCGAGGGGACGGAGACGCTCGTCGGCCCGTGGTGAGTGCACTCGATGCCGACGTCGTACCCGTCGGGGGCGCGCGTTTCGAGCGCCTCGACGACGCGCTTCTCGGCGCCGGGGGCGGCGTTCGCGAGGGTTTCCGGCTCGCCGCCGTACGGCGCCGGCCCGAAGTTCCCGGTGACGTGCGCGGTCAGGAGCCTCCCCGTCTCCCCGGCGTGCCGGGAGACGAAGACGAGGAAGTCGGGCTCGGCGTCGGCATCGCTCTCGTCATTCGCGCCGCTCGCGTCGCCCGCGTCGTCCGCACCGCTCGCGTCGTTCGCGTCACTCTGGTCGTCCGCACCGCTCGCGTCGTCCGCGCCGCTGCCGAAGGCGGCCGCCGGATCGTCGAGTTCGATGTGGAGGTCGTCGAACTCCCGGAGTTCGAACCTGTCGGTCCGGTAGTAGGTTCCGCCGCCCGCGGCGTCGGGGCGGACCCGGTCCTCGTGCCGCTCCCAGTCGCCGACCGCGAGCAGGCGCTCGCCGATGTGTTCGGAGGCGCTGTCGGCCCGGCTGACGACGATCGCTATCACGGGTTCCGGTCGGGGACGGGCGGCCGAATAGGCGTCGGTTCCGGGCGGCGCGACGTCGGGACGCGGTCACGGGAACAGCAGGTACACGAAGAGCGCGTAGCCCGCGACCAGGACCGCGCCGTCGGCGCGGGAGATCTCCTCGCCGCGGTACATGAGTCCGACGAGGAGCGCGGTGAAGGCGATCAGGGCGGGGAACTCGAAGCCGCGGACGCCGGGGCTCACGCCGATCGGTCGAACGAGCGCGACGATCCCGAGGACGGCGAGGACGTTGTAGATGTTCGACCCGACGACGTTGCCCACGCTGAACTCCGCCTCGCCGCGGACGGCGGCGACGAGGCTCGCCGCCAGTTCGGGGAGCGAGGTTCCGAGCGCCAACACGGTGAGCCCGATGAAGATGTCGGAGAAGCCGGCCGCGGAGAGCAGGGACGCCCCGCCGTCGATCAGCCACCGCGACCCGAGCACGAGCGCGACGAGACCACCGATCACGGAGGCGACGTCGCGGAGCCTCGGGTCCGGCATCTGCGCGCGCTCCGCGCTGGTGATCCCGGACTGCGTCTGCTGGATGCGACGCATGATCACGGCGGTGAACGCCACGAGCGTCCCGAGCAGGAGGAGCCCGCCCGGTCGGCCGATGCGGCCGTTCCAGCCGAGCCCGACGAGCAACAGCGCGGCGAGCACCATGAAGGGGACCTGGCGCTCGAGCACCGTGTCGGAGATGTCGAGGGGACGGATCAGCGCCGAGACGCCGAGGACGAGCCCGATGTTGGCGATGTTCGACCCGAGGATCGTCCCGAGCCCGACGTCCGTCGACACCGTGACGGCGCCGAGCAGCGAGACGAACAGCTCGGGCGCGGTCGTCGCGAACGCGATGACGGTGACTCCGACCGTCGACGCCTTCAGCCCGACGGCGAGGGCCAGGTCGCCGGCGCCCGTGACCAGCAGCTCGGCGCCCGCGTACAGGAGGACGATCCCCCCGGCGAGGAGTAACAGTTCGGTGAGCGGCGACCCGAGCAACACGGCTCCGAGTTACCGACCGTTTTTTAAAAAGCACCGTGGTTCCGGCCGACGCGGCGTGCCGCGTCGGGAGGCGAACGAGGGTCGTGGCCGCTGTGGCCGCTCAGGCGTGCGTCGCCCGGAACTGGCCGTGTTTCACGCCGATGACGAACGCGACCACTCCGAAGACGAGCATCGACGGCACGACCATCATCAGGGTCGTCTGTAACGCCATCATCCCGCTTCCGATCAGTCCCGCGGCGCCGATCGCGACGATCAGTACCAGCAGCGCTGCCGCGCGTGGGAGGTCGAACTCCATATCGCCGATACGTCCCGAGACGGCCTAAACGTTCGGCTTGATGTCGGTGACTGCGCCGCGTTCAGGGGACCGGCGCAACGCCCAGCCGCCGCCGACCGGTCCGCTCACGCCTCGATGATATCGTCGCCGTCCCGCTCCTCGGGCAGCGTCAGCTCGCCCTCCGTCGAGACGACGGCGCGGCCGCCGACCCGGACCTCGTCGCCGTCGACCCGGACCCTGACGTGCCCGGGACGGTCGAGGAAGTGTCCCTGTTCGAACCGGAGCTCCTCCGGGAACTCGCCGTCGAAGGCGTCTGCGGTTCGGAGGTAGGCCCCGACCGCGCCGCTCGCCGTGCCCGTCACGGGGTCCTCGGCGACGCCCACTGCAGGCGCGAACGCCCGGCCGTGGAGCGTCGACTCCGCGTCGAGCGCGTCGAAGGTGAACGCGTAGATCCCGGCGACGTCGTACTCGTCCGAGATCGCCTCGACGGCGGCCGCGTCGGGCTCGGCCTCGCCGAGCCGCTCGAGGAAGTTGACGGGGACGACGAGCCACGGGAGCCCGGTCGAGGCGACGGCGACGGGGAGGTCGGCGCCGACGTCGCGGAGGGCCGCGGGGTCGATCCCGAGCGCGTCCCCGAGGCGGTCGGCCCCCAGTTCGCCCTCGTCCACCGGCTCGACCGTCGGCGCGTTCTGTCGCATCCAGACCGTTCCGTCGTCGTCGACCCGGATCGAGAGGTCACCGACGTTTGTCCGGAGGGTGCGCTCGCCGGCGTCGATCGCGCCCGCGGCGTACAGCGCGGCGTAGCTCGCGATCGTGGCGTGGCCGCAGAGGTCGACCTCCGTCGAGGGGGTGAAATAGCGTATCCGCTCGTCGGCGCCGTCGCCCGCGTCGAACAGGAACGCGGTCTCCGAAGCGCCGAGCTCGGCGGCGATCTTCCCCATCCGGCCGTCGCTCAGGCCCGCCGCGTCCGGTACCACGCCGGCGACGTTCCCGGCCAGCGGCTCGTCCGTGAACGCGTCGACCAGTAGCGCGCGTCGCGTCTCCATGCGTACTCCTCTCGGAGCGACCTGAAAAAGGGTCCGAGCCGCCGCGGCGAGGGCGCTCCCGCGTCGATCGGGTGGTCGGTCCGTCCGGAGCCGACCGATGTCAATCCTTTTGCCCTCCACGGCGGATGTACCCCTATGGGCCTCTTCGACCGGTTGCGCGGGAACGACACCCCGCGCGTGGCGTTCATCGGGATCGACGGTCTCCCGCACGGTCTCGTCAACGACAACCCGGACACGTTCCCGACGCTGTCGGCGATCACCGACAACGGCGACGACGGGCCGATCGACAGCATCGTGCCGCCGGAGTCGAGCGCGTGCTGGCCCGTGCTCACCAGCGGCGTCAACCCCGGGGAGACGGGGGTCTACGGCTTTCAAGACCGCGAGGTCGGCTCCTACGACACCTACGTGCCGATGGGACGGGACGTCCAGGCCACCCGCGTGTGGGACCGCGCCGCCGACGCCGGGCTCGACGCGACCGTGATGAACGTCCCCGTCACGTTCCCGCCACAGCGGACGATCCAGCGGATGGTGTCGGGCTACCTCTCTCCCGACGTCGACAAGGCAGCCCACCCCGAGGAGCTCCGGAAGTACCTCACCGAGAGCGACTACCGGCTGTCGGTGAACGCGAAGCTCGGCCACAGGGAGGACAAGTCCGAGTTCATCGAGCACGCCCGAGAGACGCTCGACGCCCGCGCCGCGGCGTTCTCCCGGTACGTCGAACGCGACGACTGGGACCTGTTCGTCGGCGTGTTCACGACGCCCGACCGGATCAACCACTTCCTGTGGAGCGATTACGCGGAGTCCGGCCAGTACCGCGGGGACTTCTTCGAGTTCTACGCCGCGCTCGACGAACACATCGGAGCCATTCGAGAGGCGCTCTCCGACGACGTCCGCCTCGTCGTGGGCTCCACCCACGGGTTCACGCGTCTCCGCTACGACGTCTACTGCAACGAGTGGCTGGAACGAGAGGGGTGGCTCTCGTACGCCGACGCCGACGACCACGGCGCGCTGACGGACATCGGCGACGACGCCCGCGCGTACTCGCTGGTTCCGGGTCGGTTCTACCTCAATCTGAAGGGGCGCGAGCCGGACGGGGTCGTGCCCGCGTCGGAGTACGAGTCCGTCCGCGCCGAGCTGCAGGCGGCCCTCGAGGCCTGGGAGGGCCCCGACGGCAAGCCGGTGGCGAAGCGCGTCGTCGAGCGCGAGACCGTTTTCCGGGGCGACCACGACGAGATCGCGCCGGACCTCGTCGTCATCCCGAACGAGGGGTTCGACCTCAAGTCCGGCTTCCGCCCGCACGACGCGGTGTTCGACCCGGACGGCCCGCGGACGGGAATGCACACCTTCGAGGACGCCGCCCTGTTCGTCGATCACCCGGACGCGAAGATCGATGACGCCGACCTCCTCGACATCGCGCCGACCCTCCTGCGGCTGCTCGACGTCGACTACGCCCGGACCGACTTCGACGGCGCGAGCCTGATCTGACATGGAACGGACGCCGGACGGGACCCCGGTCGGCGTCGACGACCCGTACGCGGTCGCCGGCGTCTGCGATCACCTGACCGACGACGGTCGCTGTCGGTTCGCCCTGACGCGCGCCGGCGACGACCCGGAGTTCGCCGCGGCCCGGCGCGCCGACGGCTACGCCTGCCACGTCGGTCCCGACGACGCGTGGCGTCGGTGTCCCCACTACCGCTCGACCACCGACGGCCGCGAGTGTCGTCGATGCGGCCTCGAAGAGGTCCGGATCGCCCACGACGACACCCGACCGCTGGTGGAGGAACACCACCTCTCGTACGGGAGCGCGGACGGAACTGAATCGCCCGGAGGCGGTGACGACCCCGACGTCGCCGCGGACGCCGGCCCCCACGAGATCACCGTCGCGCTGTGCCGGTGGTGTCACACGAAGGTCCACAAGTCGTTCGCGCGGATCGACGACGACCCGAGTCCGGACCCCGAGGCGATGGCGGCGCGAGAGCGTCGTCGGAGCAGAGAACAGTCGGAATCCGCCTTCGAGACGGCCAGCGAGCGCTACGACGGGCGCGAGTAGCTCGGCCCGCACCGCCGCCGGTTGCGGGGGGCCGCTCTCGTCTCAGGCGTCGGGCTTCGGCCGGATCAGGTCCGCGAGGGAGACGAGCACGCCGAGGAACCAGCCGAGCGGGACGGAGATACCGATCCACATCAGCACGTAGCCGAGGCCGGCCACGCCCCACTGCTCGCCGAACGTCTCCAGGTCGAAGGCGCCCCGGAGGGTCTCGTTGATCCCGCCGACGGCCAGGAACGTGTCGAGGATCCAGCGCGCGAGCTCGTAGCTCGGATCGAGCACCAGATTCGAGATGGAGGGCGTGAGGAGTCCGGCGACCACCGGTGGGAGGAAGATCGCGGTCATCGCGAACGGGTACGCGAGGAGGACGCTGACGAACCGTCCGCCGAGCTTCGAGAACCCGGCGGCCGCACCCGCGGAAACGACCGCCACGACGCTGGCGCCGCCGATTCCGAGCATCACCTCGGTCGGCAGCTGGAAGTGCGCGAGGAGGGTGAGCGACCCCCAGACGAGCGTCGCGACGAGGACGGCACCGATCACCCCGAAGCGCGTCACCGCCGAGTCGAACTTCGCGGCGTAGTACCGCGTGGCGAACCCGACGAGCAGGAGCGGATACGTGACCGCGACCAGCGGGGCGCCGAGTATCCCCCAGAGGTAGTACCCGAACGTCTGGACGGCGGTCTCCGGTTTCCACTTTCCCAGCACCGCGCTCGGGTCCAGCTGTCGCGGGAAGACGACCTCCATCCACGTCTCGTGGAGTCGAACCACGTCAAGGAGGAGCGCTTCCACCAGTCCCGTCTGTCCTCGGCGTTCCATTTGGTTTATCTCGCGCACGCCCCACCGTGAACTTTGTGCCTTCGTTCGGTCGTCTGTCAGTAAGCTCCGATTATCAGCCGGTAATCCCTGCGCCGACACGCTTAACCGTACCACCGGGCCAATCAACGCTCATGCACAGACGCGGCCTGCTCGCGGCGATCGCCGCATCGACGTCCGTCGCCGTCGCCGGGTGTACCGGCGGCGACGACGGGAGCTACGAGTACGATGCGGACCCCGCCCGGATCCCGTCGGAAGCGGCCTCCGAGGCCGGGTACGAGGGCGAGGAGCCGGAGTCGTTCACCATCGAGCAGGAGTTCGACGTGGCGGGCGCAAACGCCAAGGTGTCGGCGACGACTTGGGTGGCCGGGTACGAGAACGCCGAGAACGGGTCCGCGCTGTTCGTGGCGAGCACCCCGAACGCGTCGGTGGGGGGCCAGTCGGTCAATCCGCTCGTCCGCGCCGACGACGTGGAACTGATCCGGCGGCTGCTGGAACAGGTCAACGAGCGCGGGATGGGCGGAGAGGGCGGCGACGTCGAGGCCGAGGACATCGAGCCCCGCGGCTCTGAGACGCGGACCGTCCTCGGTCAGGAGGTGGAGGTGTCGATCCTCGAAACCACGATCGACGCGGAGGCGGGCGCCGGCGACGACCAGAACGGAAGCGTCGAGGACGTACCGGTCTTCCTCTACCTCGCCACCGTCCAGCACGAGGACGACGTGATCGCGCTCATCGGCATCCACCCGACCGCGGTCGACGCGCGCGATTCGGTTCTCTCGTTGATGGAGCAGGTCGAACACCCCACGTCGGCGTGAGGCTGCATCCTCCGGTTT
>NZ_JAWOBM010000040.1:0-7843 GCF_046498025.1 Halorubrum sp. | reverse complement strand
GAAGTGGAGATGCGCTTCGATGTAGCCGCCGGAGAACTTCACCAGCGCCATCGACCCCGTCATCGCGCTGAACGCCGCGAGCACCGTCCGCTGGCGGCGACCGAGCCGCGACCAGTTCGCCAGCGCGATGACGGTGTCGATGGCGCTGGTGAAGTTCTCCGGCGGCTACATCGAAGCGCATCTCCACTTCTTCGTGTTCGTCGCCGTCCTCGCGCTGTACGAGGACTGGCTTCCGTTCGCCGTCGGAATGGTGTACGTCGCGGTCGGTCACGGCGCGTTCAGCCTGATCGACTCCAGCCTCGTGTACAACCACCCGGCCGCGATCGCCAACCCGATCGTCTGGGGCGGGATCCACGCGCTGTTCATTACGGCGCTGGCGCTGGCGCTCATGGTCAACTGGTACTCCATCGAGAAGTCGCGCGAGGAGGCGCAGCGCCAGCTCGACCTCGTCGCCGAGCAGAAAGCCGAGATCCAGGACGTCGAGGAGGCGAAGGCGGAGGTCGAGGCGCGCCGCGAGGAGGTCGAGCGGCTGAACCGACACCTCGAGACGAAGGCCGACGACTACAGCGCGAGGATGGACCGCGCGGCCGACGGCGACCTCACGGTCCGGCTCGACGCCGACAGCGAGAGCGAGGCCATGGAACAGATCGGCGCCGCGTTCAACGAGATGATGGACGACATCGAGGCGACGATGCGGGACGTCCAGTCGTTCGCCGGCGAGGTGTCGGCGGCCAGCGAGAAGACGGTCGCGGGCGTGGACACCGCCGAGGCGCGCAGCGAGGACGTGGGCCGGTCGGTCGCGGAGATCGCGGAGGGCGCCGACGAGCAGCGCGAGATGCTCGAGCAGGTCTCCGGCGAGATGAACAACCTCTCGGCGACGATCGAAGAGGTCGCCTCCTCGACGGAGACGGTGGCGGACGCGGCCCAGCAGACGGCGTCGATCGCCGACGAGGGACAGGACACCGCGGGCGAGGCGATCGACAGCGTGCGGGACTCGCGCGACGCGATCGGCGAGACGGCGGAGAAGGTCAGGGTCCTCGACGAGCGGACGACGGACATCGGCGAGATCGTGGACCTCATAAGCGACATCGCCGAGCAGACGAACCTGCTCGCGCTCAACGCGAACATCGAGGCCGCGCGGGCCGGCGGAAGCGGCGGCGGGAGCGACGGGTTCGCGGTCGTCGCAGACGAGGTGAAACAGCTCGCCGAGGAGACCCAGGAGGCGGCCCAGGAGATCGAGGTGCTCATCGCCGGCACGCAGGAGCAGACGCGGGCGACGGTCGAGGAGGTCCGAACTGCCGAAGAGCACATGGAGGAGGGCGCCGAGGCCGTCGCGGACGCCGCCGACGCGTTCGCCGAGGTCGCGGGCAACGCGGCGGAGACCGACGACGGGATCCGCGAGATCAGCAAGGCGACCGACGATCAGGCCGCGAGCACCGAGGAGACGGTGTCGATGGTCGAGGAGGTCGCAGGGATCAGCATCTCGACCGCCGACGAGGCAGACGAGGTCAGCGAGGCGGCCGACGAGCAGCTGACCGCGATGTCGGAGGCGACCGCCGAGGCCGGCTCGCTCGCCGACCGGGCGGAGCGCCTCCGGACGCTGCTCCGGAAGTTCGAGGCGGGCGGGGAGTCAGCCGACGACCCGTCGACGCCGGGAACGCGCACCGTCGCGATGGGCGACGGCGGTCGGTCGGACTGAGACGGCGGCCTCGAAGGCCGACGGGTGCCCTCTTACATCGCGTCGACGACGGCAGCCAGCACCGGCAGCGCGCGCTTCACCTGCGCGCCGTCCTCGACGAACACCAGCGTGCGCGGCGGGCGGACCGCCTTCGGTCGGACCCGGAGCCCCGCCTCGTCGGCCGCGTCGGCGGCGACGGCCGGGAGGGCCGCCTCACCGTCGTCGTCGCCGACGACGAACTCGATCCGAACGCGGTCGGGCTGGACGTACACCTCGGCGACCGCGCGCTCGCCGCCAGCCTCCGCGTCGCCGTCAACCGCTCGCTCGTCGTCCGCCGCCGCGCCGCCGTCGACCGCGCGAACGATCCGGTACGCGAGCGCGCCGTCGGCCGTCGGCTCCGCGTCGGGGTCGGCGTCGGCGAGTGCCAGGTCCCGCAGGCGTCCCCGGTTGCCGGATATCTCCGAGGCGAGCAGCTGGCCGATCCGGACGCCGTCGGTCAACCGGTCGTCGACCATCAGGCGTCACCCGCGGCCGCGAGCTCTTCGCGCACGTCGGCCGCGAGGTGGTCGACCGCGGCGCCGTGCTCCTTCGCGACGAGGACCGCGGCCGCCTCGATGGTGACCGCGAGCGCGCGCTGCCGCTCGTTGATCGCGGCGACGGCGCGCTGCTTCTCGACGCCGGCCGCGACGATGGCGTCGAGGGCGGTCTCGAAGGTAGACTGCTCGCGGAGGATCGACTCGTCCGGCGTGAACCCCTCGGGAACGACCACCTCGTCGGGGTCGAACCGGGCGACGAGGTCGCCGTCCTCCTCGGCGACCAGCCCGCGTCCGACCGCGACGTCGACGAGCCGCTTCGCCTGGTCCGGCGAGAACCAGTCGCGGTCGAGCGACAGCGCGACGACGAACTCGCCCTCGCCCAGCCGCTCCTTCGCGCGGTGTTTGAACGGGACGGCGACGGCGACCTCCAGACTCATGTTCGATCGGCGGGGCGGCGACGGCGGTAAACCTACCGGACCGAGCCGTTCTCGGTCGGGATCGACCCGCGGCCGACAACCGTTATGCCCCGGCGGCGTGATGGCGCACGCATGGAGACCCGCCCGCTCGGTGACACCGGTCACGACAGCACCGTCATGACGTTCGGGGCGATCGCGCTCAACTGGCTCGAACAGGAGGGCGCGGACCAGCTGGTCGAACACGTCCTCGACTACGGCGTCAACCACTTCGACGTGGCCCCGACGTACGGCGACGCGGAGCTGAAGCTCGGGCCGAAGCTCCGCCAACACCGCGAGGAGATCTTTCTCGGCTGTAAGACGCAGGAGCGGACCTACGAGGGCGCGAGGCGCAAGCTCGACCGGTCGCTGAACCGCCTCGGCGTCGACAAGATCGACCTGTATCAGGTCCACGGCCTCGAGTACGACGAGGAGCTGGACGCGATCACGGGTGAGGACGGCGCGCTCGCGGCGTTTCGCGAGGCGAAGGAGCAGGGGCTGATCGACCACATCGGACTGACGAGCCACGGTGACCCGGGCCTCATCCTCGACGCGCTCGACCGCATCGACGACCTCGAGACGGTGATGTTCCCGCTGAACCCCGTCGTCGCCGGCAAGGAGGACGACGAGTACGACTACGAGGCGGTCCTCGCCCGCGCCGACGAGAGGAACGTCGGGACGCTGGGGATCAAGGCGTTCGCCGGCGGCTCGTGGCCCACTACCGACGAGCTCCCCGAGGCGGACCGGCCGTTCGCGAACTGGTACCGCCCGGTCACTGCACCCGACGAGATCAGCGAGCGGTTCGACTTCGCCGCGGCACAGGGGCTCACCAGCGTCATCAGCGCCGGCGACCCGAAGCTCGTCACCATGATCCTCGAGGCCGCCGCCGACTACGACGGGATGGACGAGGCCGCCCAGCGGTCGCTGATCGAGCGGGTGCGCCACGACGACAGTCCGGTCCCCGAGCAGCTGCACCACTGAGGCGATGGACGTTCCGCAGACGGTCGCGGCCGCGCTCGACGACCGATCCGTGGCCGGAACGCGCTGTCTGGAGGCCGGTGCCGGCGCCGGGAACGCGACCGCCGGACTGCTCGCGAACGGCGCCGCCCGGGTGTACGCCGTGACCGACGACCGGGACCACGCGCGGACGACGCGGCGGCGCGTCGGCGACGGAGGGAACGGCGACAACGACGGCGACGGAGACAGCGACAACGACGGCGACGGAGACAGCGACAACGACGGCGACGGCGACCGACTGGCCGTGCTGGAGGCGGACCTCCGAGCGGTCCCGCTGCCCGACGATTCGATCGACGTGATCACCGCGCACGGGCTCTGTAACGTCCTCGACCCCGCGACGCTGTCGGCGGTCGCCGAGGAGCTCTCGCGGGTCGCGGCCCCGGGCGCGGAACTCGTCGTCGACGACTACGATCCGCCGCCCGACGACGCGGCGGTCGGCGAGCTGTTCGCCGTCGAGAACGCCGCGTCGGAAGTGGCCCGCGGCCGCCCGGCGCTCACCTTCTACCCGGCGGCGTTCCTGCGACGGTTCTTCGCTGGCCACGGCTGGGAGTTCGAGCGAGAGCGGACGCTCTTGGACCCGGTCCCGTGGACCGAGAGCCACGTCTCCGCACACGCCGACGAGGCGGCTTCCACGGCCACGGAGTGCCGCGGTGAAGCGGGCGACGCGCTGGCGGCGACCGCTCGCCGCCTCGAGCGCGAGATCGGCTCGGAATCGGTCGGGCGGATGTACGGTCTCGCGTTCCGCCTTCCGGAGTGACGATCTTAAAAAGGGCGACGCTGTCGAACCTTCCCGGATCTGGGAGAACGCCTGTGCCGAATACGGAGAGTTTCCGCGCGGGGAGAAAGGTTGACATCCTCCCCGCGCTGAAGCGCGAGACTTTCTCCTCGATTCTCCGTAACCATGCTCGCGCTCGTGGGACTGACCCCGTGGGCGTGGGACGCGACGCTCTTGCTCTACGGCGTCTCGGGCGCACTGAACGCGACACAGGCCGACGGCCTCGGGGTGCTCGCCTCGCTCATCGTCGTCGTCTACGTCGCAGCCCAGAGAGACCTGTTTTGAACTCGAGCGGGAGTTCGGACGTCCACGGCGGGAACGAGCGGTAGCGTAGGTGGTCCACGGACGGCGCCCCGCTATGTGTGTTCACTGATATTTCTACGGGCGAGTAGCGTGTTCGACGCGGTGTGGCACAAACCGACGCTGACGTCCGTTCGAAAGTTGAGTGGAAACTAAAGGAAAGTCTTCCGTAATAACATCATATAACTAATACGGAGAGTGTTACTACCCGGAGGCGTCTCGATAGTAGTCCCATGAGAGCGTCTTCAGAGGAACCACTCATGACTATCGCCGAGTCCGTTTCCGACGCGTTGAACGTCCCAATAGAAGAGTTACCTCCGCTCTCTCGTTCGATTGATCTCGACGGATTAGAGGCGGTGATCACGGACGAGCACTCCCGTGATGTGACGGTTACATTTTCCTACGCCGCTCACAGGGTTCTCGTTCATTCAGACAACTCCGTCTACGTTCGCCCGATCCAGAATGACAACACGACCCGAGGGGAGAGGGTGAATTTTAACGAGTAACCGCTACGTACGGAACCCGAGGTAGGACTTCTACCCCGTGTTACCCGGTCCGATCGATCCGAGGAGAACGCCGTGCGAGAGACGCGCCGTGTTTTTCGTGGGTGCTGGAACCCGTCTCAGACCGGGTATTTCACCGACGCCACGAGAGCCGAACGCGTCGTCCGTTCGCGGCACCGATCCGTCGGTCAGCCGCCGCCGTCGCCCCGTCAGTCGCTGTCGGTCGCCACGCCGGTGCCGTCGGGCGCGGCCGCGTCGCCGGCCGTCGTCGCGGGCGCCGCACGCGCGGCGGTCGGCGTCGCGTCCAGCGAGTAGCCGCTCGCGGCCATCGCGAACAGCACGAGCGGCGAGAGAAACGCGAACAGGTAGTACGGCGCGTACTCCAGCGTCGGCACGCCGGTGACGCCCGCCATGTAGACGGCGCCCGCGTGCCACGGGAACAGCGCGCCGGTCGGCGTCCCGGCCGCCTCGACCGCGCGGGAGAGCTGGTCGGTGCCCAGCCCGAACTCCTCGTAGGTGTTCCGGAGGGTGACGCTCGGGAGTACGATGCTCATGTACTGCTGGGCGGTGAGCGCGTTGATGACGATGGCCGAGGCGCCGGTCCCGGCGACGAGCGCGCCCGGACTCCGTACCGAGGAGGTGAACGCGTGGGCGATCACCGCCAGCACGCCGGTGCGCTCTAAGATGCCGCCGAGCGCGAGCGCGGCGACGACGACCGTGATCGTCCATGCCGAGCCGGTGAGTCCGCCGGTCGCGAGCAGCTCGTTCACCAGCTCGGAGCCGGACTCCGGCGCGGTCCCGTACATGAAGCTGTCCCAGGCGGCGACGAAGCCGACGCCCTGCGCGAACACCGTCGTGAACACGCCGGCGAAGACGCCGGCGACCAGGGTCGGCAGCGCGGCGTGCCCGCGTAGCGCCAGCCCGAACGTGACGACGAGCGGAACCACGGCGAGCAGGGTGATCGCGTAGGTCTCGCCGAGCGCGCCCTGGATCTCGGCGATTCGACCGGCGGGGATCGAGCCGCTCGCGCGGAGCCCGAGCGCGAGGAAGCCGAGCACCGCCAGCCCGAACGCGACGAGGGTGCCGGTCCGCATCCGGCGGATGTGCGCGTACAGGTCGGTGTTGGTCACGCCCGCGGCGAGGTTCGTCGTGTCGGAGAGCGGCGACTGCTTGTCGCCGGCGTACGCGCCCGAGAGGACGGCCCCGACGGTCATCGGGTCCGGGACGCCGAGGCCCGCGCCGATGCCGACGAAGGCGACGCCGAGGGTCCCGACGGTGGTCCACGAGGAGCCGATCGCGAACGCCACGACCGCGGCGACGACTGCGGCGGCGGGGAGGAAGGTGGTCGGCGTGAGGACCTCCAGTCCGAGGTACATGAGCCCCGGAATCGTCCCGGCGCTCACCCACGTGGCGATGAGCCCGTAGATCGTGAAGATGATGAGCAGCGCCTGCAGCCCCATCACGAGCCCGTTGGCGATGCCGTCGAAGAGGTCGTCCCAGTCGTAGCCGAGCCAGAGGCCGAAGGCGCCGACGAAGGCGATGCTCCAGAGGAGCGGCGCGTGCGGATCGAGGCCGAGGACGGCCGAGCCGATGCCGAGGAACGCCACGACCGCGAGGACCGGGACCAGCGCGGCCGCGAGGCTCGGGCGGCGGTCCGGGTGGAGGTCCTCGACCGTCGTGGGCGTGAACGAGCGTGCCATGCGCGGTCGTATTCCTTTGAAGCATAAATATAGTTCTAAATATGCACGGAGAAGATAACGATCGTTCCCCGGAGATGGTGAGATCGAGCCGGGAACCGAACGTCGACGCCGCGGTGTCACCGATACCCGCCGAGCGCACCCGTGCGTCGCCGTGTCGCGCGGATCGCCGAACGGACGGTCTTATACGCCTCGGTGGGCAAGACCCGCCAACATGATATTTGAGGGCCTCCCGACGACCCCCCGCTCGGAGGAACTCGTCGACAAGGCGTTCTCGCGGGCGGCCCGCGCGGGACGCGCCAAGCACGGTCACGAGGCGCAGGAGTCGATGCTGCGGACCGCGGGCAACGTGCTCTCGGACAACTTAGAGAACGTCGTCGTCTCGTGGCCGGACTTCGGATTCGACGTCGACCCGTTCTATTACGAGCTCGCGGACGCCATCGTCGACGTCGACCGCCTCCGGCAGGCGCTCTCGCAGGTGATGTGGGCCAGCCGGCAGATCGAGGACCTCCGCGACGAGTACACGACGAAGGTCCGCAACTCCGACGTCGACACCGCGCGCAAACACCGGAAGCAGGCGTTCGCGCGCATGGCCGACGTGATGGACCAGATCGAAGACGACCTGCGGTACATCGGCGACTCGCGGGACCAGCTGAAGGTGCTCCCGGACATCCGGCCAGACGAGCCCGCGATCGTGATCGCCGGCTACCCGAACGTCGGGAAGTCGTCGTTCGTCAACCGGGTCACCCGCGCCTCCAACGAGATCGCGGAGTACCCGTTCACGACCCGCGGCGTGCAGATCGGCCACTTCGAGCGGAACCACGTCCGGTACCAGATCGTCGACACGCCCGGATTGCTCGACCGGCCGGAAGACGAGCGCAACGA
>NZ_JAWOBM010000026.1:0-10436 GCF_046498025.1 Halorubrum sp. | reverse complement strand
GCGGTGAAACGACTCCGGTATTGCCGGAAGACCACGGCAACGGCGGCCGCAACCAGCATTTTGTCGGAATCTGTGGTATGGAGTTGCACAATCGAGACGTGCGGACGGACGTCAGGGAGCTCGGCGCGCTCGTGGGTGACATCCTCTCCGCGCAGACCTCCACGGAGGCGTACGAGACGGTGGAAGACCTGCGGAACGCGGCGATCCAGTACCGGCGCGGCGACGCGGAGAGCCGCGACCGGCTCCACGATACCGTCGGGGGTCTCTCGTCGAACCGCGAGGAGATCGTCGCCCGCGCCTTCACCACCTACTTCGAGTTGATCAACCTCGCCGAGGAGCGCGAGCGGGTCCGCGCCATCCGGAACGCCGACGACGGGGGGGCCCTGCACGACTCGTTCGAGGCGACGATCGCGGAGTTCGCCGAGCAGGGCGTCGAGGCGGACGAGCTGCGCGAGCTCTTACAGGACGTGCTCATCGAGCCGACGTTCACCGCCCACCCGACTGAGGCCCGCCGGGCGACGGTGAAGGCGAAGCTCCGGTCGATCGCGAATCACTTGGAGGAACTCGACGAGCGCAACCTCACCGAGCGCGAGCGGAACGCGATCTGGCGGGACGTCACCGCCGAGGTGACGAGCCTCTGGGGAACCCGACAGGTGCGTCAGCGCCGTCCGGAGCCCGAAGACGAGGCGCGCAACGTCGGCTGGTACCTGGAGAACACCCTCTTCGACGTCGTCGGCGACGCCTACGAGGAGTTCGAGGAGACGATCTCGAGCGAGTACGACGACGTCGACTGCCCGAAGCTGTTCGAGTTCCGATCGTGGGCGGGCTCGGACCGCGACGGGAACCCCTTCGTCACGCCCGAGGTCACCGACGAGACGCTCGAACGCCAGCGGGCGGTCGCCATCGAAAAGTACCGCGACCGGTGTAAGCGGCTCTCCGCCGTGCTGAGCCAAGACGGCGACCGGTACGCGATCGACGACCGGCTCATGGAGTCGCTCGCCGCCGACGCCGAGCGGTTCCCGACCGTCGTCGAGGAGGCCCGCGATCGGTACCCCGACGAGCCGTACCGCCAGAAGCTCCGCCTGATGCGCGAGCGGCTCGACCGCGTCGACGACGTGCGACCCGGCGAGTACGCCGACGGCGACGCGTTCCTCGCCGATCTCGACGTGATCGCCGAGTCGCTCGCGGCCGACGGACAGGACGCTGTCCGCGAGTCGTTCGTCGAGCCGTTCCGTCGACAGGTGGACACGTTCGGCCTCACGCTCGCCTCGCTGGACCTCCGAGACCACCGCGAGAACCACACCGAGGCCGTCGCCGAGGCGGTCGCGAGCGAGGGGGTCGACTACCGCGAGATGGAGGAGGCGGCCCGCGAGGAGTTCCTCACCGAGGCCATCCTCCAGGACGGTCCCGTCATCGACCCCGACGAGCCCGGGGACGTCTCCGAGACGACCGAACGCGTGCTCAAGCGGTTCAGCGAGCTCGCCGGATGGCAGGAGGAGTACGGCCAGCAGGCGATCGACACCTACTGCATCTCGATGACGGAGGAGCCGAGCCACGTGCTCGAAGTGCTCTTCTTGGCCGACCAGGCCGGCGCCGTTTCGCTGCCGGACCACTGCGGGCTCGACGTGGTTCCCCTGCTGGAGACCGAATCCGCGCTCAACGGCGCCGAGCGCATCCTCGGCACGCTGTTCGACAACGAGGCGTACGCGACCGCGCTGAACGTCCGCGGGGACGTCCAGGAGGTGATGCTGGGCTACTCCGACTCCAACAAGGAGAACGGGTTCCTCGCCGCCAACTGGGACCTCTACGAGAACCAGCGCCGAATCGCGCGGTTCTGCCGCGAGGAGGACGTCACGCTCCGGCTGTTCCACGGCCGCGGCGGCTCCATCTCGCGCGGCGGCGGTCCGATGAACGAGGCGCTGCTCGCGCTGCCGAACGAGACCGTCACCGGACAGGTGAAGTTCACAGAGCAGGGCGAGGCGATCGCCGAGAAGTACGCCAACCCGCGGATCGCCGAACGAGAGCTCGAACAGATGCTCGACGCGCAGATCCGCGCCCGCCACGAGGCCAACGCGGAGCCCACCGAAGACGTTCCCGAGGCGTGGGTCGACGCGATGGAGACGCTGGCGCCCGCGGCCCGCGAGACGTACCGCGACCTGCTGAACACCGACGGATTCGTCGACTACTTCGGACAGGCGACGCCTATCTCCGTCGTCGAGGACCTCAACCTCGGTTCCCGGCCGGCTTCGCGCTCCGGCGAGCGCACCGTCGAGGACCTCCGCGCCATTCCGTGGGTGTTCTCGTGGACCCAGACGCGGCTCATCCTCCCCGGCTGGTACTCGCTCGCCTCCGGCATCGACGCCTACCTCGACGAGGCCGGCGAGACGGACGGGCTGGAGACGCTCCGCGAGATGTACGAGGAGTGGCCGTTCTTCCGTACCACCCTCAACAACGCCGGGCTCGCGCTCGCCCGCACGGAGCCGGAGATCGCCACCAGGTACGCCGACCTCGCCGACGACGAGCTCCGCGAGCGGTTCTTCCCCGAGCTGATAGGGGAGTACGAGCGCGGACGCGAACTCATCCTCGAAATCAGCGGTCGCGACCAGCTCCTCCGGCGCGAATGGCTCGAGGAGAGCCTCGACCGGCGGAACCCCTACGTCGACCCGCTGAACCTGCTGCAGGCGAACCTGCTCGGACGCACCCACCGCACCGAAGCGGAGGAGCGCACCCTTCGGCTCACCGTCAACGGCATCGCCGCCGGGATGAAGAACACCGGATAACGCCTCCCGCGTCCGACGTCCCGTCTCTCGAGCTTCGTTTTTGACGCGCGAACCGCGTGCCAGACGACCCCCTTCCGTAGCCGAGACGACGTCACGCCTGAGACGCCGCTCGGACAAATTTGATATAGCGTTATTTGGTGTATTACGATAAACAGAGACTGGAGGCCGTCAGGAACCGGAACGTCGAGAAGGTCGACGAGAGGCGACGTGATGGCTGACGAGGGGTGACAGAGGAGAAAGCAACGTCGAACGCCCGGTCCTCGAAAAGTGACGGGTCGAGAGCGGCGGCTCGGCGGGAAGACGCGGACTCGAAAAGCGACCGGCGATCTACGCGTAGCGTTCGAGTTCCGGGCGGTCGAGGTCCGCTAAAACGTCGGCGGCGACCTCGGAGAGGAACGCCTCGCCCTCGTCAGAGACGCGACGGCCCTCGCCGGCGGCGGTCGTGACGAGCCCCTCCTCCTCGAGCGCCTGCAGCGACGCGCGGATGATCTTGCGGGAGCCGGCGGAGTGACGGCCGGGTCGGACGGAGTAGCGGTTCGAGCCGCGCTTCTTCGAGCCGTACTCGGTGGCGAGTCGCTCGATGCCGACCGGCTCGTTCTGGGCGAGCTTCCGGAGGAGGCTGGCGGAGCGCACGTACCAGAAGTCGTCCTGTTCCGGCGGGAGCTCGTTGCCAGACCCGCTCTTGGCGAACTCGACCCACTCGGGCTCGTCGATCCGGTCCTCGAGTCGTGCGGCGACCTCCTCGATGAGGGCGTCCGCCGGCACGTCGTAGATGGTTACCATTGAGTACCGATTTACCCTAGCGTCGTTTAAACCCATCGTATCGGGAGGAACCCTGTTAGCCGTTTTCACGGGGTTACGGGCTTCTACAGGGGACCTCGGGGACGGGAAACCCGGGCGACGGCGCTACTCGATGTACTCGTACTTCCGCTCGTTCATCCGGCCCCAGCCGGTGAAGACGAACTCGCCGTCCGGTTGGGTGAACTCCTCGATCTCGCGTTCCACGTCCATGTCGTACTCGTGGACGTCGTGGACGTCCTCGTACTCGGCCCACGTGAGGTCGTAGCGGGCCGCGAGCTGGTCGTCGATGTCGAGCTTCTCGATCTCCGCGCGCCAGCCTTCGCGGACCGTCTCCGCGTGGATCTCTGCCTGCGCTCCGGAACCGTACGACGCGACGAGCAGCGTCTCGCCCACGAACGACCGGTCGCGAGTTAGAGCGTCGCGCAGCGCGCTGACGCGGGCGATGTGGACGGAGCTCGTGTACCAGTTCCCGACCTCTCGAGAGAGCCCCAGCGTCGGCTCCACGACGGTGTCGTACCACGTCTGGTACTGCTCCGTGGTCTTCAGCTTGTCCATGTAGTCGCTGATGGCCTCTTCGTAGGCCGCGCGGTCGACGAAGTTCGCCTCGCGGGGCTGACGGCCGATCTCCTCGGCGAGTTCGTCCTCGTGCTCCGTGTCGCGGATGACGTGGCGGTACGCCAGCAGCGCCGCCTTCCGGACCATTCCCGGGAACGGCGTGTGGAACGGGGCGTACGCGAAGTCGTCGAGTTCGATGTCGTCCGTGACCGACTCGTAGTCTTCCAGCGCCTCTCGCATCCGGGCGAGGTACACCTGCACGGACCGTTTCCCGTCGACGCTGGGGAACTGCTGGTTCGGCTTCAGGAAGTCCGTCTCGTCCTTCGACCCGTATCCCTGGTCCGTCGAGAGCGCCACGATGGAGGGGTCCTCGTCGATCAGCATCGCGACGGCGCCGGCGCCCTGCGTCGCCTCGCCGGGGTCGCCTCGGGCGTAGAGCGCGGTGTCGGTCGTGATGACGATCGCGGGACGGTCGCGGTTCCGCCCGGCGCGGATCCAGTTGTACGCGTCGTCGATGGCCTGCGTGCCGGCGAGGCAGGCGAACTTCCGCTCGCCCTTGTTGGCGTGGGTGAAGTCGCCGTCGTACACCTGCTCCAGACAGCCCGCGATGTACGTCGACACCGGCTTCGAATGGTCGAACGCCGACTCCGTGGCGACGTCGATTCGACCGATATCTGCCGGCTCCAGTCCCCTCCGGTCCATCAGTCGTTTCGCGGCGTTCGCGCCCATCGTGACGATGTCCTCGTAGACGTCCGGGAACGAGGAGTTGTTGAGCCCGAGTCCCTTCGTGTACTTCTCCGGGTCGTCGCCCTTCTCGGGGGCGAAGGTGCCCGGTAAATCGAGCTTGAGCTTTCCGGTCCAGATTTCGACGGCGTCGATGCCCACTTCGGTCATACACGGTCGTTCATGCGGCCGGCATATGGGCTTGTCGATGGGGTATTACGTCGATCGTTGAACCGAGCTTGAACGATTTCGCTCGTTGAGTTCGAGTGGTCCCGCTCGCACTACGAAACTGGATGCCGATACTATCCGCTGTAAGTTACGTCCCGGGTTACGGTGGTCCGATTCCCATCAGTATCGGTCACAGTGAGCCGGATTGTGTACGTCTGATCATTGGGATTACCCTCTTCGCTCACTCGGTCGGTGGCAGAGGCAGTCCCGCCGCTCACATCAGTGGTAACGTCATTCTCGACTGTTCCGGACTGATCGATCAGTTCGACGGTGACCGTGTCGAGGTTGTTCCCTCCGTCGCTCACTTCCCACGTAACGTCGAATCTGGCTTGTTTACCGCTCTGATCCGTCACATCGAATCTGTTGACCTGTGGGTCGTTGCTGCCGCTGCCGTCATCACCGTCACTACCGCCACCACTACCACCAACTGCTCCATCAGCATTCTGAACCGGTTCTTCAGGCGCTTCTTGCACTCCAACAGTATCTACTGTCAGATCGTCTTCGGTCGTGTTGAGCGTCAGATTGTAGACGCCGTCGCCGTTCGCGTCGTCCGAAACCCCGTCGTAGACATCGCTATCCGTCGGGAGGTCGGTCTCGGTTTCCCAGTCGTCTTCGCTCAGTCGCGTCGGAACGGTGACGGTGAGGTTATCTTCAGGAAGCGTCTCGGTGACGCCCTCTGCCGGACGAAATTCGAGCGTCACTCGACCGGTTCCACTTCGTCGGAACTCGTTCTGGAGGGCGACGATCCGTACCTCTCCACCCTCGCTGACGAGTTCTTGGTCTTCGATCACCGCGATTCCGCCTCCCTCGTCGCGGGCGTCGGCGTAAAGCACGGAAGCGTCGTACCACGTCGGCGACTGGTCGAGTTCGTTGTAGCCCGGCCGGTACTGGAGGAACCTCGTCGGGACGGTCTCGATCACCGTGCCGTTGGAGGCGTACGCGATTGTGATTGGATACGACTCGGTCGTCCGTATCGTCCCAGCTGGATCTGGCGGGTTGATAGCGAAGAGTCTACTCGAGTAGCTAGCACCCAGCCGGACCGTCTGATACTGCGGCCGGTCGGTGCTGCCGGCTTGCAGAATCCCTGCTCTGAGCTCGACGAGGTCGTTCCGTACCTCCTCGAAGTGCTCGAACTCCGTCTGTCCGTTCTGTTGCGGGACCACCTGCACCTGATACAGCGAGAGCGCCAAGATCAGAAAGCCGAACAGGATCACGGTCCCGATCACGACCGACTGTCCCCGGCGGTCGCGGCTGAAGCGCATTGCGAGATGTCGAATCCGGACGGATATAAAAGGCTCCGGCCGGCGTCTCAGTCGCGATAACCGCCCGTCGTCGACGCCCGTCGATCGCGACGGTCAGGCGACGCCGACTCGGCGGCCCGCCGGAGAGAAAACGAACGCCGGAGCGACGCCGTCACCTCGTCCAACGGATCTCGTACTCCAGCTCGTACCGTTCTTCGCCCGTTTCCGAGTCGGTGAGCCGTTCGAGTTCGACCTCGAACAACGGGTTGTCGGGGATCTCGACGTCGACCTCGTCGGTCGCGTCCGTCAGGTGCACGGACCCGGCTTCGATCTCCTCGGCCGCAGCGACGAGCGCGTCGGCGATGTCGGCTCTCGTCGTCGATTCCTCCGTCTTGAAGAGCTGCTCTTCGGGCATGGTTTCAGATGAAAGTTTATTCCGCACTGACATAACTCCGAGAGGCTGTTCTCACGCGGTGGCAGCGCGAACGTCCCCGCTCACTCGCCGCTCGCTCCCCGCCGCGCCGTCAACCACGCCGACGCGACGGCCACGGCGCCGGCGAATCCGCCGAGCAGCACCGCCTGCGTCCAGTTGAAGGCGAGGAGCGTCCCCGCGGCCGGCGTGACGATGAGGAACGTGATCACGAGAGCGCCGACCGTCGAAGCGAGCGGAGGCGACTCGTCCGAGTCCGTCATACCCGAGTCGGTCATGTCCGAGGCTGTCGCCGCCGGGCGATAAACCGGCCGATCGGCCGACGCTGGCGAAGCGGTCACGGGAGAGAAACGGGCGGCTACCCCGTATATAAATTGTATATCGCGATATCAAATTGGCTTCGCGGTGCTCGCCCCGCCTCCCGACCGGTCCGTTTTTGCGCGCGGCGGGTGTCCCGGCGCACATGGCGAAACAGCCGCACCTGCTGATCGAGGAGGGCGACGTCCACGAGATCGCGATCATTCCGGGGGATCCGGGTCGTGTCGACCGGATCGCGGACCGCTGTGACGACAGCGAGCTCGTCTCGCAGAACCGCGAGTACAAGATCGTCAACGCGAGCTACGAGGGGACCGACCTCACGATCTGCTCGACCGGGATCGGCTGCCCGTCGGCCGCGATCGCGGTCGAGGAGCTCTCGCGGGTCGGCGTCGAGACGTTCCTCCGGTGTGGCACCTGCGGCGCGCTGCAGGTGGACATGGAGGTCGGCGACATGGTCGTCGCGACGGGCGCGGCCAAGGAGGAGGGAACGAGCAAGCGCTACGAGTCGGCGAACTACCCCGCGGTCCCCGACTACGACGCGCTGCGCGAGCTCATCGACGCTGCCGAGGAGAACGGCGAGGACGTCCACGTCGGCCCGATCGTCTCGGACGACGCCTACTATAACGAGAGCGACGAGTACGTCGCCGACTGGAACGAGGCGAACCTCCTCGCGATCGAGATGGAGGCAGCGACCGTCTTCGCGCTGGCGCGCCGCAAGGGGCTGCGGGCCGGCGCGATCTGCACCGTCGACGGGAACCTCGTCGCGGGCACGCAGAAGGGCGCGGACTCGGACGACGAGCTGCCGGAGAAGGCTAAAGACAACGTCGAGCGCGCGATCCAGATCACGCTGAACGCGGTCACCGCGCTGTAAGGCCGACTCTCCGCACCCCTCCGGTCACCCGTCTTCCGCTCTGAACTCCACCAGCGTCAGCTCCCGGTCGAGTGCGCACTCGTCGTGGGGCGGCTCCCCGAGGACCTGGTCGATCACGCGCTCCTCGTCGAAGTCGGCCCCGTCGGGGACGCAGTACCCGTGACTCGGGCACTCCGTGTGCGGACACGGCCCCGCGAGCGACACCCGACTGCCGGCGTACGCCTGTTTCGACGGGACGTTCGCGGGGACGGGAGCGGGCTCGACCTCGACCGCCCGGACGCCGGCGTCGTGGACGGCGCAGTCGAGGACCTGTGCGTTCTCGCGGATACCCGTCACGCGGTACCGGGTCCCCTCGGAGAGGTTGAGGCACTGACTCCGGTAGGGACACCCCTCGCAGTCGGGCGACTCCCCCTCGTAGACGAACTCGCGGCCCGTGTCCGCGAGCCGCGTGCCGATGAGCGTGACCGTGGTCATGGGCGACACGAGGCTCCGAGAGGCCGTAAGCCTCCCGCCTCGCGAGCGGGGCCCGGAGAGGAAGACACATGCCCGGCCCCCGGCAACGACGACCGAACGATGATCGCGGCGCTGGCACGGGACGCGAAACGGGCGGCCGAGCGGTCCGACGAGCGGCGCGTTCTCGTGCTGGCCGGGGACCGCGACCGCGGGGTCGACGCGGCCTACGACGCGATCGAGGCGGTCGGCGGGGAGAGCGACGACGCGTCGGCGTCGATCGTCTCCACCCGCGAGGGGTTCCGGTTCGAGGAACACCGGCCGCGGAACGCTGACCGACTGTTGGGCCGGACCCGCGAGGTCGTCGTCCTCGACTGTCACGAGCAGTTCGTCCCGAACGCGCTCGGGCGGTGCGTCGGCGCGGTCGACGGCGGCGGGCTCCTCGTCCTCCTGACGCCCGCGCTCGACGAGTGGCCCGGGGTCCGCGACCGCTTCGACGAGTCGCTGGCGGTCCCGCCGTACGGCGTGGACGACGTGAGCGGCCGGTTCCGCGATCGGCTCGTCGAGACCCTGCGCACGCATCCGGGGATCGCGATCGTCTCGCTGGACGCGGACGGAGCCGAGGGCGACGTCGTCGAACGCGACGCGCTTACCGGAGAGGCGATGCCGACAGGGGAGGCGGGAGAAGGGGCCGCAGCCGGTCGCGAGCCGGCCGTCCCGCCGGACGCGACGTTCCCCGCCGCGGCGTACGAGGCGTGTCTCACCACCGATCAGGCGCGCGCGGTGCGGGCGTTCGAGGCGCTCGCGACCCCAGGCAACGCGATCGTCGTCGAGGCGGACCGCGGGCGCGGGAAGTCGAGCGCGGCGGGGCTCGCGGCCGGCGCGCTCGCCCTCGCGGGCGCCGACGTGCTCGTCACCGCACCGGCGGCCCGCAACGCGGCGGAGGTGTTCGCGCGTGCGAGCGAGCTGATCGGAGCGAGCGAGGACGGAGACGCCGAAGCGGGCGGGGTCCGCCGAATCGACGCGCCGAGCGGCGGGCGCGTTCGGTACCTGCCGCCGGCCGAGGCCGCGGAGCTGCCCGGCGGTCCGGACGTCGTCGTCGTCGACGAGGCGGCCGCGCTCCCGGTACGGCTGCTTGAGAGCTTCCTCGACGAGCGGCTCTCCGTCGCGTTCTGCACCACGGTCCACGGCTACGAGGGGGCCGGCCGCGGGTTCGCGATCCGGTTCCGCGAGCGGCTGCTCGACGGCCCGCTCACGGTGCGCGATGTCCGGCTCGACGAGCCGATCCGGTACGCCCGGAACGACCCGGTCGAGGCGTGGGCGTCGCGGGCGCTCCTGCTCGACGCGCGGCCGGCGGTCGACGAGGCGGTCGCGGACGGCGCGGTCGCGGCGGCGACGTATCGGGCGCTCGCTCCCGACGAGCTGCTCGCGGACGAGACGCTCCTCGGGGAGGCGTTCGGGCTCCTCGTCGCCGCTCACTACCGCACCGAGCCGAACGACCTCGCGCGCCTGCTGGACGCGCCGAACCTCTCGACGCGGGCGCTCGTCGCAGACGGGCGGGTCGTCGCGGTCGCGCTGCTGGCTCGGGAGGGCGGGATCGACGCCGAGACTCGTCGGGCGATGTACGAGGGCGAGCGAGTTCGCGGCAACATGGTCCCCGACGTGCTCACGAGCCAACTCCGCGACGAGGGCGGCGCCGAGCCGCGAGGGATTCGGACCGTCCGGATCGCGACCCACCACGCCCTCAGGGACGCGGGGTTCGGCTCCCGTCTGCTCGACGAGGTCCACGCCGAGTTCGGTGGGGAGGGCGGTGAGGGCGACGGCGCGGACGGCGGCGATCGGGACGGCGTCGACTACTTCTCGGTCGGCTACGGCGCGACCCCGCGCCTGCTCCGGTTCTGGCGGCGGGCTGGCTACCGGACCGTCCACCTCTCGACCTCGCGCAACGACGCGTCCGGCGAGCACTCGGCGATCATGCTTCGGCCGGCGACCGGGGTCGGCCGCGACATGCTCTCCCGCCACGCCGTCGCCTTCCGAGA
>NZ_JAWOBM010000037.1:0-2883 GCF_046498025.1 Halorubrum sp. | reverse complement strand
GACTGACCGACGTTCCCGCGGGACACACCGCGCACTCGACAGGTCGACTCCGAGTCGGTCGAATTCGGCGAGACGCTCTGACACGGACACCCGCGATCGGCGAACAGTCGGCCGGACCCACGAGGTCGTCACTCACTTAATCAAGAATCCGGTCCGTGTGAAAATGCTACACTTATACGCGGTTACCGCTCCGTGAAAACTAATATGAGTGCCGCTCATCTCGATACCTGTTTTGAAATCGTTTCGGACGGAGCGCGACGGGCGATCATCCGACAGCTGCGACGCGAAACCGTCGAGGAGACGACGGTCGCGGATCTGATCGACCAGTTGCTCCAGAAAGACGGGGCGTGGCCCACGGACGCGCCCCCGAATCGAGACCGGATCGCGATCCTGCTGTACCACAACCACCTGCCCCGCCTCGATGACCACGGCGTCGTCGAGTTCGATCCGGAGCGCCGGACCGTCGCGTATCACCCCAACGAGCGGATCGAAGCCGTGTTGGACGCACTTCCCGAAGACGCGGCGCAGACGACCGTCTGAACTACCCGGTCGGTCGAACCACGACGGTACCGGCGCTGTGAACCCGCACTTCGCACCCCGCGAAGGTAAACGAGACGGAGACGCCGGTATCGGTCGGGCACGTCGCGCTCGACCCGGGGAGAAGTCGATCTAGAGCCTCCGGGTCGACCGCCCCGTACAGCGGTTCGATCGCGGTCGGCTCGGCGTCCACGGCGACGGACACCGTCTTGACGACCGCGGTGCTCGGCGCGACCGCCTCCCAGTCGAACGTGGTCCGAACAGTACCGTCCACGCCGGAAGAGCGGTTGCCGTCTTTAGGCCCGTCGGACGCGGTCACGGGCGACACCGAGGGCGTGTGAATCGGTCCGGTTCGGTCGATGCAGGCATGTGTATATGTGGCATAGTTGTGGGTCGTTGCTCTCCGTCAGTCCGGCGCGTCGGTTTCGAGTCGCCACGTGAAAACCGCCTTCAGCACGACGACGAGGCTGTTCGTCTCACCCTCGCCCCAGATCGCGGTCTCCGCCCGCGGATCGGTCGGGGTCGAGTCCTCGCCGTTGACGAGGACGCTCACGAGCGTTTTCTTCCCGTCCACCATCATGAGCCGTCCGGCCGACGTATCCGACCAGACCCACAGCGACTCGAACATCGTCGCGCTGGGGATCTCGTCTTGAATGCGATCCTGGACGTCCGCCGAAACCCCTGCGAGCTGGACCGAGACGCCGCGGTCCGCGGCCGCGCCCAATTCCTCGATCAGCTCCTCGGTGAGAAGGTCCTCGACGGTCATGTACACGACTTCCTCCTCCGCGCTGGCGATGAACTCCAGCACGCGGGCGGTGACCGCCGTTTGCCCGTCGACCGTCCAGACGCCTCGCTGTTCCGTCTGTCGCTGGGCGGGTTCGAGCTCGTCCAGTGCGGACCGCAGCAGCTCGGTCCGATACTGGAGGTCGCGTTCGAACGTCCGGCTCGCGGTTTCGGCGGAGATCGCCCAGAACTGCTTGGGCGACGATTGTTGAATATCGACGAGCCCGCGGTCGTGTAACTCGTCGATCGCGTCGTACACCCGGGTCCGCGGCACCTCTGACACCTGGCTGACGTCCCTGGCCGTTCCGGATCCGAGACTCGCCAGCGCGACGAACGTTCGCGCGGCGTAGGCACTCAACCCGAACCGTTCGAGTTGCTCGACGGCTGCCGCCTGTGGGTCCTCTGTTGGATCGGTATGCATCGATGTGATCGCTCCCGTGGTCACGCGAAGCCGGCCACGTGAAGTGGCCGGTACAGCACGCGGCAGTACAGTGGTTGGGACACGGAACTGAACCGCGCGCTGAGCCAGAGGTTAGCTCCCTGCCCGTATATTTCTTTTGTGATTAAACGGGTAACTATACTAATATAGATATCACGGGGGTTTCCAAGCGTTGAAATTGCGGCGCAAAGTGTTGTCACTCGTTTTGTTACAGATCTGTACACAGTGTTATCGAGAGTAGGGGACCGTTTTCGCTCCGGCGACGTGTCGGCATCGTTGTCTCAATTATCACGCGAAGAGTGACAATAACGTATCCCTTCAGTCGATAAGCGGCTGAGAAGTCCTAGGACTGCCCGGGAGGGTGGGACACGTGGATACGCGAAAAATGCGGAAGAAGCGGTCGAGACTCTCCAGCAACTCGGCTTGAAGGAGTACGAAGCGCGGTGCTTCGTCGGATCGACCCGCCTCGCCGCGGGCACTGCAAAGCGCCTGAGCGAACTCAGGGGGATTCCCCGGACGCAGGTGTGCGACGCCGTCCGGATCCTCGAGACGTCCGGTGGACGACGGTTACGACGTCGGCCTCCGAACACCAGTCAGCGGGCATACCCTTTTCACGTCGTCGCGTGACACACCGCTATGCGCAGTACGTGGAATGTTCTCATCCCGAGTGAAATCGACCCCTCGGGGCCGGACTCGATCGCGGAGTTCGCGGACTGTACCGGCATGGACGAGTACGGCAGCACCGAGGCGGCACTCGACGATATCGGCCGGTACGACGCCCTCATCGTGAGAGTCGCACCCGTCGATGCGGACGTCATCGACCGGGCCGACCGGCTCAAAGTCATCGCGAAACACGGCGCAGGACTCGACAACGTCGACATCGGGGCGGCGTCGAACCGGGACATCGTCGTCTGTAACACCCCGGGCGCGAACGCGCGGTCGGTCGCGGAACACGCGGTCGCGTTGTTGTTCGCCGTCCGTCGAACCCTCCGGACCGCCGACAGTCACGTCCGGTCGGGCGGGTGGGATCGGGAGGCGATTGCGGGCCACGAACTCGCCGGCGACGCGCTCGGGCTGTTCGGCTTCGGGGCGATCGCGAGGGACGTCGCGGACCTCGTCCGGGG
>NZ_JAWOBM010000067.1:0-63606 GCF_046498025.1 Halorubrum sp. | reverse complement strand
GCCCCGATCACGGACGGCAGAGCCGATATGGTCCTGGGAACTCGCCTCAACGGAACGATAGAGAGCGGGTCGATGCCCTTGCTGCATAAATACATCGGGAACCCGTTCCTGACGTGGTTTCTGAACGTGTTCTACGACGCGGGCGTCAGCGACGCCCACAGCGGTTTCCGAGTCTTCACTCGCGACGCGCTCGACCGGCTGGACTTGTCGTCAGACGGGATGGAGTTCGCCAGCGAGATGCTGATGGAAGCGTCTGTGAACGACCTCCGTATAGAGGAGGTACCCATCGTCTACCACGAGCGGGAAGGCGACGCGACGCTCCACAGTTTCCGCGACGGTTGGCGCCACGTTCGGTTCATCCTCGTCAACACCCCGGGACACATCTTCTCGCTTCCCGGGACGGCCCTCGCTGTAGTCGGGCTGTTATCGTTGGTGCTGTCGGTCAGCGGAGTGGAGTTCGGTCAGTATTCGCCCGGCGTACTAACGACCGTTGCGGGCGGGTTGGCCCTCATCACCGGCTTCCAGTTCTGGTGTCTCGCGGTGTTCAGCGCGACGGCCGACACCGGCATTCGCGCGCCATCAGACCGGCTCACCCAGTGGGCGAAAGACCACGTGCGATTAGAACACGGGATGAGCTTAGGGATCGGCATCGGCGCACTCGGACTGGCGTACCTCTTCTCGGTCCTGTACGTGTGGGTGATGGCTGGGTACACGGCGCTTCCGTCCCTGAAAACGATCATCGTCGCGTTCATCTCGGTCGTCCTCGGGATGCAGATCATGTCCTCGTCGTTCTTCCTGAGTGCGCTCGGGAACACGCGGTGAGATCCGTCCGAGCCGTCCGTTCCGGGTGCGAACGCCTCGGCGCGGAACGGCCGCCTCAGCGATCGAGGAGCGCACAGTCGCCGGGGGGACAGTCACGTATCGATCCGCGAGATGAGCCGACGATGAACCCGTCCTGAACGCGTTTCACGATGCTCCCCCACGCACACCTCGCCGTAGGATACGTCTTGGCTTCGGGAGCCGTCCGTGCGACTCGACGTCGATCGATAGAGCGGCGTGAGATGCTCCTCGTGGTCGTGGGCACACAGCTGCCGGATCTCATTGACAAGCCGCTCGCGCTCGCCGTCGGCGGGGCGTTCGCGAGCGGACGGACGGTTGCCCATTCGCTGCTCTTCGCGATTCCCGGCATCCTCGTTCTCGGTGCCATCCTCCGGCGCCGTCACGGATCGGCGATCCCGGTGGTTCTCTTTGCGGTCGGATACGTCTCTCACCCGTTCCTCGACGCATCGGTCTTCCTCTTGCAAGGGACGCTCGCGAGGGACCTCGTCGAGGTCGGATTCGTCCTCTGGCCGGTCGGACTCCCGGCGGACGGGATCCTCCAGTTTCTCGAACGGACGCCGGCAATCGAGCGAGCCATCGAGGCGAAGCCACGCTGGACCGCGCAGCACGCACCGAGCGGTGCGCGCCTCAGCCGGTGGATGCGTGTAGTCGAACTGGTACTCGCTTCGGCGGCGACGATACTCTGGCTGGCGGACGACGCACCGGGAGTCGAAGCGATCCGGGACCGATAACCCCGGCACGCGGCAAGTCCCCGTGGTATCCACGCGACCGGACCTCGGTACCGCGGCCCTCATCGACTCTGGTGCGACCGTCCGAACACAAGCGCGCCGGGCGTGGGATACGTGCCGGCAGGCGTCCGAACGATACCGATGAGTGGCCATAGCAAGTGAATAACTTAATGAGTGTACGTCGACCCTCCGGGTAATGGTAGACGTCACGATAATTGGCGCTGGCGTCGCGGGCTGCTCTACCGGCTACCTCCTGGAGAAAGAGGGCTTCGACGTGACTGTCGTCGAGAAGGACGCCGTCGGTGGGCTGTTGCGCGAAATCGAGTTCGAGACCGGTTACCACTGCGATTCCGCCCCCCATCTGCTGTTTTTCGACGACGAGGAGGAGGCGGTGGTCGGCGAGCTGTTCTCGGAGTTCACGCACATCGAGCCCAACGACTTCTACGCGGCGACGTACCCGCGGGGCGATCTCGACGACCCGCACCACTACCCCGTGAGCAAGCAGAACATCGATAAGTGGGACGACGCGGACCGGATCCGCGAGGAACTCAAGCAGGCGCCCGGGAAAACCGACGCCGAGTTCTTCGAGGAGTATATGAAAAACCAGGTCGGGGAGACGCTCTACGAGCGGTACAACCGGACCTACACCGAGAAACACTGGGGAATCGACCCGAAGCGGATCACGGGCGATTGGTTCGACTTCAAGATCAGCTTCCCCGAGGAAGAACAGGAGTTCTTCGGGGGCGGTGCCTACTACCCGGACGACAAGTACACGGACATTCTCCGGTCGATGATCGCCGACTGCGATCTCGTCTTCGACGGAGTGACCGGATTGGAAACGGACGGCGACCGAATAATTGCCGTCGAAACCGAGACGGGCGACCGGATCGAGAGCGATCTCTTCGTCAGTACGATCGACCCGAGCATCATCGTCGACACCGACGAGTCCTTGGAGTACCGGAGTATGGTCATCCTCGGTGCCCACATCGGTGCCGACGAGTCCCTCTTCCCCGATCACGTCGACTGGGGCTACTTCCCGAACCACTACCACTTCACCCGCATCACCGACTACGAGTTCGTCCCGCAGGAGACGCCCGCCGGAGAGTACATCCTCACGGTTGAGTTCCCCTGTTTCGTCGGTGACGACGTCTGGTCCAACGACGAAAACTGGTACGCCGACTACCTGCTTGAGTTCCTCGATGAGCAGGGCATCGACGCCGAACTGCTAGATGCGAAGGTCCGCAGAGCGCCTCGCGCTTACCCGCTGCCGGTCACCGAGGAGATCGAGAAGTTCGAGCGTATCAACGGGAAACTGAGTGCGTACGAGAACATGTTCAACCTCGGTCGAGTGAGCACCTACGAGTACATCTGGATAAAAGATATTGTCCAGCAAGCCTACGAAACCCGGAAGAATATTCTCGGGGAACTCCGAACCGAGGCGGACGACTGACTCCGACTCCGGTCCGAAAGTCCGCTCCTGACTCCCCCCGGTGAAATTCGAGTCACGCTTCAATTAAGCACGCTTGATGCCCGTAACGCGGTGAATATCGTGCGTATCGACCGTCTGCGGCAAGAGGTTAGAAGGATATTACAGATTATTAACAGGCACATACCTAAATCAATTTAGGTGTTTTCGCTAAACAGCTATCTCGATGACAGTAACCAACACGGACCCCGCAAAAGACGTGTTCATCACAGGGATCGCCGGATTCTTGGGTAGCCATCTCGCCGACGCGTTCATCGAAGCGGGCCACACCGTCGCCGGCAACGACAACTTCAGCGGCGGGTACGAGTCCAACATTCCGGAGGAGGTGGAGTTCCACGAAATCGACTGCAAGGACGTCTGGAACATGAAGGAGGCGATGGCGGGAGCCGACGTGGTCTATCACACCGCCGCACTGGCGTACGAGGGACTGAGCGTCTTCTCGCCCGCGCGAGTCAACCAGAGCATATTCCAGTCAACGACCGCGACCCTGGCAGCCGCCGCCGACGCCGGTGTCGAACGGTTCGTCTTTTGCTCCAGTATGTCCCGATACGGCGAGAACGAGACGCCGTTCACCGAGGACATGGAGCCCCAACCCCAGGACCCGTACGCCGTGAGCAAGGTCGCAGCGGAGGAGATGGTCGAACTGATGGCCGACGTTCACGGATTCGAATACGTCATCGCCGTTCCGCACAACATCATCGGCCCGCGGCAGCGCTACGACGATCCGTTCCGCAACGTTGCCGCCATCTTCATCAACAGGATGCTCCAGGGCAAGCAACCCATCATCTACGGAGACGGCGAGCAGAAGCGCTGTTTCACCTTCATACAGGACAACGTGCGCCCGCTGCAGAAGCTCGGCTACCACGACAACGTCACCGGCGAGGTCATCAACATCGGCCCGGACGACGAGTTCGTCTCCATCAATCACTTGGCCGAGACGATCGCCGACATCCTCGATTTTGACCTGGACCCCATCTACAAGCCCGACCGACCACAGGAGGTCAAGTTAGCGAACTGTTCGGCTGATAAGGCCCGAGAGTTGCTCGACTACGAGACAGAGTACACGTTGCGGGAGGGTCTCGAGGAGATGATCGGCTGGATAGAAGACCAGGGAGCGAAGGAATTCGACTACCACATCGAGTGCGAGATTGTTAACGAGCAAACCCCGGACACGTGGACTAACGAACTGATCTGAGTTGCTTCGGTCCGACGCGAAACGACGACACCGTACCGGCACCGAATCCGTCGCTCACGTTGATCGCCCCGACAACCCCTGATATGATATAAATCCGAAAATAGCGAACTTCGACGAGAGAATCCATGGAGGCTATGACACTGGCCGGCGGGGCGGGATGAGGCGGAGACCGTCCGAAGGGGCTCCGTGAACGTTTGCTCACCGGTTCGGCGTCAGCGCACGTCCCGTCCGCGATCAGAGAAGGCCGTTATCTTCCAAGTAGAGGCGGACATACTCGTGGAGACCGTCTTCGACCTCCGTGAGAAATCGGTATTCCGAGTGCTGCTCGTCCAACGAGATCTCGTACTCTGCGCGAGTCGGCTCGACGTGGAACACCGAGTTGACCGTGTGGCGACTCGGCGACCCCTTCGTCGGACTGTCGGTCCAAAAGTGCGCGTAGGGGCCGTACTGGTCTCTGATACGAACCTCGATTCCGAGTTCTTCCTCGGCGATTCTGTGGGCGGCGTCGTCCAGCTCTTCGCCCTTGTACAGCCGGCTTCCGGGCCAGAACCAAATTGACGGCTCGATGTCGCGTTTCGCGATAAGGATGCCTTCCTCGGACTCGAAGATCAATTCGACACAGAATTGGGGCATCTGCGAGATGAACTGTGAGAACAGCTCTTCGGGTATGTATTCGTCGTGAACTTCCATAGATATCCGCACACGATAGTCAGAGCGGACTTATATCTATCTTTCTACGGTGAGCGACAGATATCGGTTGAAAGGTACTCGTTGGTGGCGGACGAAGTCACCCCGGTGAGGCGGGTTGATTGGGTCCATCGACACACGTGAGCGATTTCAGGACCGAGATCGCGCCACGAGAGCCGCGATCGTGGCCACGCCAGGCCGGCCGTCGTAGACCCACGCGCCCAACGCGAGCACGGTGAGAACGCTCTCGACGGGCGGGAGTTCTGCGAGTCGTAGTTCGAGAAAGAAGCTGAGGACGGTTCGTTCCATCTCACCGGGATACCGGTAGGCGGGAGTGAGCGGCCAAAGTAACGCCCCTAACGGTTCCCAGTCGCGGGCGATAATGGCGGGGGCGACGTCCGCAACGATATGCGTGAGGTGGCCAAGTAGGAACGCGCTGGCTTCCGATCGGTGATCGTATCGCTGGGCGAATCGCCACGCGATGACACCGATCGCTCCGGCGATGAGCAGCGAGTGCCCTAGGCTTCGTCCCGAGGGGAGCAGGCCGAACGTCCACGCGAGCGGTTTGTCGATCAAGTCCGGCAGCTGGGTGCCGGCGGCAAGCGCGAGCACGGCGGGGCCCGTCGGTGGTCGCCGATACCGGTGGCGAGTCGCTACCGTATAACACAAATAACCGACTGCGGCGTGGCCCCACGGGAGCATACGCGCCACTCCCCGGTGCGGTGCAATCAACGTGTTGATGTTACCGAAAGAAGCGCTGTCCTCTCGGCAACCGATCTACGTCGTACAGACCTCTTAGGTACCTTCCCCCCCCGGCCTCACAGGGAATAACTTTGCCGGCGCCGACTTCTCATGCGCCAGCCCACTCCTTGCTGACTGCTCGGGCGCTGACTTACAGAGCGCGGCTTTCGCCCGATACGGCAGGTCGTAGAGCGTCACAACTGCGTTCTCGTAACGCTTCGGTCGGTACACGTTTTGATCGACCTGTTTGGTGAACTCCCGTTCTCCAGAGAAAGTCCCGGCTGGACAGCCAGTCACTGAAGAGTGCAAGGTAAATCAGGAGTCGTGATACCGTGACGTACAGCTGTGTTATCCCGTCAAGAACTGTACTTTTGATTGCAATAACACACGGAAAAGTTGATTTCTTCAACTATTCTGGCGGTTACGGTTTTATTTCGACTGACGACGGCGATCTCGACGACGCCGAGGACGTGTTCTTCCACATGGAGGATGTTGGCGGCCCGGACCTCGAAGAAGGTCAGGAGATCGAGTTCGACATCGAATCATCCCCCAAGGGACCCCGCGCGACGAACCTCGTCCGCAACTAACGACTACTTCTGCCCTCGTTCGTAGCGATGGCCGGAAATCCGTTCTTCTAAGCTCTCAGCCGCCCAGCCAGTGGTTCTGTCTGTGTTGGACGCGCACAGCCGTTCACTGAGTTCGACTGACCGGTGTCTCCAGTGACTCCTCTCTGTATTGACCACCCCCGGATCGAACAATGTTCGTTGCTGTGAGTGTCTCCGGACCCCCGCTACCAACACCAGGGCTCTCCCGTGTCGTAGAGCGACGTGCCAGCGAGCTCGGTGTTGTGCGACACCCTGAAGATATTCCTCTGCGAACACGAGCGTATGCCGAAGGTCAGCGTCGAGATCCCACAGGAACTGCTTGACGACCTCGACGAGCACGTCGGTGACGAGGGGAAGTTCGTCAATCGAAGCGACGCGATCCGCGCCTCGATCCGGAAAACGCTCGATCTGCTCGATGAGATCGACGCACGACACGGGCGTGTTGAGACGGACGAAGCGGATTCGCACTCGTCATACTCAACGGAATAGAGAGAGTCAACGAACCGTCGGCCCTTCTACGACGATGGACGCGGTCGAGACGGGCCATCGACTCCTGCATCACGACCTGACGTGCCCGCGGTCACCGGCCACGAACGGTACGCTCAAGCCTGGCTCGCGAGGGATCAACACCGACCCCTCTGAACGATAGATTGAGGTGGCCTTGTGCGAGTTGTTCGCACGAATCAGTATGTGTCCGTCGCCCTTCGAATCGTTCGACCCGATCGAGGCAACCGTCTCGGACATACACGCCGCGTACGAAGCGGGTCACGTGACCGCCGAAGCAGTCACAGACGCGTATCTCGCCCGGATCGCAGAACACGACGACGAGTTAAACGCGATCCTCGCGGTGAACGACAACGCCACCGATCGGGCTCGTGAACTCGACGCGGCGTTCGAACGCGACGGGTTCGTCGGCGCTCTTCACGGCATCCCGATCGTTCTCAAAGACAACCAAGACACGCACGACATGCCGACGACCGTCGGATCGACCGCGCTTGCGACGTCGAGACCGTCGCGAGACGCGGTCGTCGTGTCGCGGCTCCGCGAGGCGGGTGCCGTCATCCTCGCCAAAGCGAACCTCCAGGAGTTCGCCTTCGGCGTCGACACCGTCAGCTCTCTCGGCGGAGCGACGCGGAACGCGTACGACCTCGGTCGGCGGCCGTCCGGGTCGAGCGGCGGCACGGCGGTCGCCGTCGCGGCGAATCTCGGGGTCATCGGCACCGGAAGCGACACGTGCTCGTCGGTGCGATCGCCGCCGGCGTTCAACGATGTGGTCGGGGTCCGACCGACGATGGGACTCGTCAGTCGGACCGGGCTCGCGCCGCTGAGCGACACGCAGGACACGGCCGGCCCGATCACGCGGACGGTCGAGGACGCGGCGCGAACGCTCGACGCGATCGCCGGATACGACCCGAAAGACCCCATTACGGCGCTCGGCGACCGGCGGATCCCGGACGGTGGATACACGGCCCACCTCGACGCCGACGGGCTCGATGGGGCGCGCATCGGCGTCGCACGGCAGTTCTTCGGACTTCGCGACACCGACAACGCGTCGGAACGCGCCGCAGATCAGGTCACCGAGATCGTCGAGAACGCGATCACGGAGCTACAGGCGGCGGGCGCGACGATAGTCGATCCCGTTGACGTCGTGGACCAGACCTTTCTCGAGAGCGCTCGCGTCTTGATGTACGAATTCGCTCGGGACTTCGACGCGTATCTCTCCACCCTGGGTGACGCAGCGCCGTACGACTCGCTGGCAGAGATCGTCGCGACGGGCGATGTCCACCCAACAGTCCAGACGCGGCTTGAGGGGACCTCAATCCTCGATATCGACGGTGACGCGCTGAACGAGAACACGGGGTACCTGCGGAGCCTTCGCAGACGAGAGGAGATCAAACAACTCACGCTCGCGCGGATGGCGGGACACGACCTCGACGCACTGTTGTATCCGCCGTCCCGCGTTCCGCCGGTCGCGATCCCCGAAAACCAGCCGTTCGAGGAGATGAACTGCGAGCTGGCCGCTCACACGGGCCTCCCGTCTATCGTGGTTCCGGCGGGGTTCACCGCCGACGGTCTCCCGGTCGGCGTCGAACTCCTCGGCCGCGAGTTCGGTGAACCCAGGCTCTTCGAGTTGGCGTACGCCTTCGAACGATCGACGGATCATCGACGTCCCCCGGACGGGTTCGACGACTAGCCGGCGACGGTGTCGAGTCCGGGTGACGACGGTGTCGAATCCGGGTGACGACGGTGTCGAGTCCGGGTGACGACGGTGTCGAATCCGGATGCCGTCGGGCGCACGCGACGTGGGTCCTCGGGTACCCCGGTCGCCGCCGAGGGTCGTCGACGCGTTTCAGAGCGTGATCGAGGTGAACTCCTGCGTCGGTGAGTTTCACCGGGCTCGTCCAACGGACAAACAGTTATGTAGACCCCCTCCATCGGTGCGAACGACGATCCTTCGTCGTCCCCCCGAGCACGATGACTCAGCACTCCGGGAGCGCCTACATACTCGACGCGTTGGGTGCGGAAGGAGTTTCGACGCTCTTCGGTCTGGTCGGCGAGGGGAACGCCGACCTCATCGATGCCACCAACGACCACGATATCGACTTCCGGTACGCCCGCCACGAGCAGTCCGCCGTGTCGATGGCCGACGGGTACGCGCGCAGCACCGGTCGCGTCGCCGCGTGTACGCTCACTCACGGACCGGGCGTCACGAACGGCGCCACCGGGCTCGCGGCGGCCGATCGCGATAACGTCCCGCTCGTCGTCCTGATCGGTGACACGAGCTTCGACGGCCGGGAGACGTCGCTCCAGTACCTCGACCACGCGACGTTCACCGAGCCGATCTCGGCGTATCAGACGCGGATCGAAACGACGGAAACGATCCCCGAGACCCTCCGCCGCGCGTTCGCGAAGGCCCGCGTCCGACGCGGACCCGCAATCGTCGAAATACCCGGAGACATCCAGGAGGGAGCGGCACCCGACGAGGCGTACGAGCCTCGCCCGTCGACGGCCCAGCGGATCCACCCCGACCCCGACCGGCTCGACGCGGCCGTTCGCGTCCTCGAGGAGGCAGACAACCCCGTCATTCTCGCCGGCGGGGGTGCCCGTGCCGCCGACGCGGCCGACGCGCTCACCGACCTCGCCGGCGCGCTCGGCGCACCGATCGCGACGACGTACTTCGCGCGCGGGCTGTTCGACGCCGACCACCCGTACCACTCCGGCATCGCGGGAACGTTCATGACGCCCGCGAACGACGCGTTGGTTCGGAACGCCGACGCCGTCCTCACGGTCGGCGCCCAGCTCTCCGGGAAATCGACGCGCTACGGGGCGTTGTACGCCGACGCAGACGTGGTCCAGATCGACGTGGACGCGGAGGCGATCGGCAGACACCGGGACCCGGACGTCGGGATCCTCGGCGACGCGACCGCGACGGTCGCGGCGCTCGCCGACCGCGTGGCCGCGAACCCGGACAGGGCTGCGAGCGTCGCTGAGACCGTCGCGGCGGAGGGACGGGCCATCCAGTTCGACGAACAGTCGGACGGCCCGTACGTGGACCCGCGCGCGCTGACCCTCGCGGTCTCCGACCGCACCGCCGGCACCGCGATCGTCGCGGTGGACTCCGGGAATAACACGGGGTTCCCAGCGGTGTTCCACGAGCTGGACGCCGGCGGACAGATGCTCGTCAACGGGAACTTCGGCACGATGGGGTACGCGCTCCCGGCCGCGCTGGGCGCTCAGTACGCCGACCCCGAGCGCGACGTGATCTGTTACACGGGAGACGGCGCGTTTCTCCAGATCGTCCAAGAGGTCGAGACGGCGGTCCGGCTCGGTCTGTCCCCGGTCGTCGTCGTGCTCAACGACGCCAGCTACGGTATCATCAGACACCGGCAGCAGCGCGAGTACGGCCGGGACACGGCGGCCGAGTACGACAGTCCCGACTTCGCGACGGTGGCGCGCGGTCTCGGTGCGCGCGCGGCGACGGTCCGCTCCACGGACGACCTCGCCGTGCTCGACGACTTCCTCGCCGAGAAACCCGGCCGGCCGCTCGTGTTGGACGCGCGAACGAATCCGGACGTCTCCCGTCCCGGCTTCCCCCCGTACTAAGCGTTCAGAGATCGACGCGGAGGTTCCCCTCGCGTGAGGTCTCGGCCGTCGTGTCCGGCGGCAGGAGCGTGGTACATCCCGACTCCTCGATAATCGCCGGCCCCTCGATCACGTCGCCGACCCCGACGGTCTGCCGATCGACGATCGGCGTCTCGACGAACCCCACCCCGTCGAAGTACACCGGCCGCTCACGGGTGACCGCGGGCTCCTCGGCGGCCGACACCTCGTCCGTGACGGGCGGCGTTTCGACCGTGCCGGCCGCGCGGAGCGTCACCAGCTCCAGCGGCTCGCCGCGCATGGCGTACCCGTAGAGCTGCTCGTGTTGCTCGTGGAACCGGTCTACCCCCTCCTCGAAACGCGCCGACGAGTACTCGTCGCCGGGCATCGTCACCGTCAGTTCGTACGCCTGCCCCTCGTATCGGAGGTCGAGCTGGCGAGCGACGGACACCTCGTCGGCGTCGAAGCCCTGGTCCTCGAACCGGCCGACGAGCCGGTCGACGAGCGCGGCGAACTCGCTGCCGACTCGGTCGGCGTCGAGGCTCCCGCCGGTGTACGCCCGGGACTCGTCCATCCTGATGTCCGCGAGCAGGAGCCCGCGGGCCGAGAACACGCCCGGGCTCCGCGGGACGACGAGCGTGTCCATGTCCATGTCTCGGGCGATCTCGGCGGCCTGCAGCGGCCCCGCACCGCCGAACGCGACGAGCGCGAACTCGCCCGGGTCGCGTCCGCGCTCGACCGTAACGCGCCGGAGCGCTCGCGCCATCTTCGCGTTCGCGACCTGCACGACGGTCATCGCCGCCTCCTCGACGCTCTTCCCGAGCGGCTCCGCGATGGTCTCCGCGAACAGGTCCTTCGCCTCCGTGATCGCTGCTTGCATGTCCCCGGTCAGGAACGCGTCCGGGTCGATCCGCCCCAAGACGAGGTTCGCGTCGGTCACGGTCGGCTGCGTCCCGCCCCGACCGTAGCAGATGGGGCCGGGGTCGGCGCCCGCCGACTGCGGGCCGACGCGGAGGCCGCCGGCGGCGTCGATCCACGCGACGCTCCCCCCGCCGGCGCCGACGGTGTTGATGTCGACGAGCGGCGTGTTGATCGGGAGGTCGTTGATCTCGCCTTCGGTGGACCGGACGAGGTCGCCGCCCTCGACGATGCTGACGTCCGCGCTGGTGCCCCCCATGTCGAGTCCGATGGCGTGGCCCACCCCCTCCGTTCGGGTCACCTCGCGGCAGGCCACCGCGCCGGCCGCCGGCCCGGAGAGCACCGTCCGGAGCGCGAAGTCGATCGCCTGTTCGGTCCCGAAGATGCCGCCGCCGGAGTGCATCACGTTCAGCTGGACGTCGACGCCGCGGTCGGCGATGCCGCCGTCCAGCCGGCCGAGGTAGTCCTGGATGGTCATCTTCACCGCCTCGTTCAGCACGGTCGTGACGCTCCGGTCGTACTCCCTCGGCTCCGGGTAGACGGCCGAGGAGAGCGCGTAGTCGAGGTCGGTCTCGGCCTCGATGAGCTCCCCGACACGCCGCTCGTGATCGTCGTTGAGATAGGCGAACAACAGCGAGACGACGATCGATTCGACGCCGGCGTCGGCGAGGTCGCGGACCGCCTCCCGCACCGCCGCCTCGTCCAGCTCATCGACGACCTCTCCGGCCGCGTCGATCCGCCCCGGCACGCCGAGGCGGTGCCGGCGAGCGACGAGCGCCGGCGGCTTGTCCGTCTGCAGGTTGTACAGCTCGGGGCGCGTCTGGTCGCCGATCTCGAGGACGTCGCGGAGCCCCTCGTTCGTGATCAGTCCGAGGTCGGGGATCTCGTTCTCGAGGACGGCGTTCGTTCCGACGGTCGTGCCGTGACTGAGAAACGAGACCCGCGACGGGTCCGCGCCGGTCTCGGCGAAGATCTTGTCGATCCCGTTCAGCACGCCGTCGTCGAACGCCGGCGGCGTCGACGGCGTCTTCGTCGTGTACACGTCGTTCGTCTCGGCGTCGTACAGGACGACGTCGGTGAACGTCCCGCCCGTGTCGACGCCGATCCGGACGGTCACCGTCGCTCACCTCCCCCTTCGGCGGCGGCGTCACCGAGCTCGCGCCTGAGCGCTGTCGTCGCGGCCGCGTCGACGCCGTCGTCGTCGACGACGACGCCGTACTCCGCCTCGGCCTTCGCCGCCGAGACCTTCCCGTCGCGGACGTCCGCGAGGACGGTCTGCGGGTCGCGTTCGAGCGGGTCGCCGTAGCCGCCGCCGCCGGGGGTCTGGACGCTCACCACGTCGTTCGGATCGAGTTTCGTCGTGGACTTCGACGCGAGCGCCTCCTCCTCGGACGTGCCGGGGTTCCGGTAGAACCGCGCGGGCCGCGCGGCGTGACCGCCGAACAGGCCCCACGGCCGCGAGCGGGTCCGATCGGTGAGCAGCGAGAACGACGCCTCGTGGTCGTAGAACTCCAGGTCGCGGCGGACGCCGAGGCCGCCCCGCTGTCGGCCCGCCCCCTCCGAGTCACTGATGAGTTCGTACCGACGCACGTAGACGGGGAGCTCGTCTTCAAGCTCCTCGATCGGGCTGTTCGCGGTGTTCTGGAAGTGCGTCTGGACCGCGTCCATGCCGTCTTTCTCCGCCCGGCCGCCGTACCCGCCGGCGACCGTCTCGTAGTAGACGTAGTCGCCGTCGTCTCGCGGGTCTTCGCCGCCGTAGGCGACGTTACACACGATCCCCTTCGTCGCGGCGATCGTCTCTTCCGGCACGGCGTCGGCGAACGCCTTGGTCACGAGGTCGCCGGCACGCATCGGGATCTCCCACCCGCCGGCGACCGGCCTGTTGTACGTGGGATTCACCATCGTCCCCTCCGGCGTGACGGTCTCGATGGAGCGATAGAACCCGTCGTTCTTCGGGAGGTCCTCGCCGATGAACGCCATGATAACTGCCATCGTGCCGGCGAAGGCCATCGCGGGCGTGCAGTTCAGCGGGCCCTCGTTCTCCGCGGCGGTGCCGGTGAAATCGATCGTCAGCTCGTCCCCGTCGACGGTGAGCGTGAGCACGAGCTCGACCGGCTCGTCGACGACCCCGTCGCCGTCCATCTCGTCTCGGGCCCGGTACTCCCCGTCCGGCAGCGCCTCGATCGCGGCTCGGACCCGGCGCTCCGTGTAGTCGAGCAGCTCGTCGAGATACGACTCGACGGACTCCCGCCCGTGCGACTCGTACAGTTCGGCGAACCGCCGCTCGCCGATCCGATTGGCACCCATCTGGGCCTGGTAGTCGCCGCGCCGCATCTTCGGCTCGCGGACGTTTCGGAGGACGAACCCGAGGACGTTCTCGTCGTACTCCCAGTCCTCGACCGCGTGGACGCCCGGGATGATCAGCCCCTCCGCGTACAGCTCCGTGCTGTCGTTCGGGATCCCGCCGGGCGTCCCGCCGCCGATGTCGACGTGGTGCGCGGAGTTGGCCGCGTACCCGATGATCTCGCCGTCGTGGAACAGCGGTGAGATGAGCATCACGTCCGGCAGGTGGACGGCGCCCTTGTACGGGTCGTTGATCAGGATCCCGTCGCCTGGTTCCAAGTCGTCCTCCCAGTCGGGCACGTTCCGCGGGACGACGGACACGAGCGAGCCGATGTGCTGGGGGGCGATGTCGTGCTGAGCGATGTGCCGCAGGTCGGCGTCGAACAGCGCGCAGGTGTGATCGCGTCTGATCTTGATGTTCGTCGAGTAGGCGGTCCGCTGGAGGGTGACTCCCATCTCCTCGACGATGCTCTTGAGCGAATGTCGAAAAATTTCGAGTTCGCCAGTGTCTACCATACGGCGTTCTGCCCGTCGGGACGACAAAAGCGTATCCCTACTCGGGCGGAGCGGTCCACTCGGCGCCGTTGTCCCCGGGGTCGTAGCCGAGCACCTCCTCCGTGTGCGAGAGGTCGACCCAGGTGCCGTCGTTGCCGCTGACTCCCCAGAAGACGTCGTAGTCGACGGTCTCGTCCCGCAGACACGCGTCGATCAGCTGGCCGAGGTCGCGGTGTGACAGCCAGGTGCATTTCAGCCGGTCGACCATGTACGCGTACTCGTCGCTCCCGCGCTCCCACCACCCCTCGTCGACGCCCATCTCCGCGAGTCCGTACGGGTGGTCGTACTCGTCTCCGAGCACGGTCTTGATACGGAGCGAATAGAAGCGCCGCGGGTACTCCCGCGTGTTCGTGACGTACGTCGGATGGATCTCCCCGAGCGGATTCGGCCGGCTCTCGACGAACAGCCGTCCGGCGGCCTCGCCGAACACCTTCGAGAGCCCGTAGAACGAGTCGGGGCGGACCGGGTCCTCGTGGGTGACCGCGAGGTCGTAGTCCGGGTCGTAGATCTCCGGTGCGAGCTCGATCTCGTACATCCCCACCGTGTGAATCGAGGACGCGTACACGAACGTCTCGACGTCGGCCTCTGCCGCGGCCTGGAGGACGTTGTACGTCCCCCGGACGTTCGTGGAGAGGATCTCCTCCCACGAGCCGTTGAGATCGACGGCTGCCGCGAGGTGGATGACCGCGTCGTGACCCTCGAAGTGGCCGCGGAGGTCGTCGAGGTCCGTGATGTCGGCGACGACCGTCTCGCGGTCCGGATGGTCCTCGACGTCGAGACAGGTGAACTCGTACTCGTCGCGGTCGCCCAGTCGGTCGATGATCGCGCTCCCGACGGTGCCGTTCGCCCCCGTGATAAGAACACGCATACAGTATCGGATCCGAAACCGATTATAAATATATTTGCATGCCGAGGCCGCCGGGGGACCGACCGCGGCGACATCGTGCGAGCCCGTTGCGAACAGCCGGCCCGCCGCTCGACATCGTGTGAGCCCGTTGCGAACCGCCGGCCCGCCGCCCGACGACGGGAGACTCACCGGTTCTACCCGTACGCGCTCCGCGGGCGAAACACACATTGACTCCGGCGACGAGGACGGGTAGCGATGGACCTTCGGATCGATCACGCGACGGTCGCCGGGCGCGATCTCGACCGGCTGGCAGAGGCCTTCGCCGGGGCCGGACTCGACGCGGAGTACGGCGGTCGTCACTCGAACGGGATCACGCACATGTCAGTCGTCGGGTTCCGCGACGGGAGCTACCTCGAACTCATCTCGACGCTCGACCCGGACGCGGAGTCGCCCTGGTGGAACGACCCGATCCACGGCGACGGCGGTCCGTGCGCCTGGGCGATCGAGGTCGACGACATCGGACGTGTGAGCTCGGCCCTTCGCGACCGCGGAATCGCCGTCGACGGTCCCGACCGGTACGAGCGGACCCGCGAGGACGGAACGACCGTCGAGTGGGACCTCACCGTGCTGGGGGAGGGCGAACTGGGATCGACGCTCCCGTTTCTGATCAGCGACCGGACCCCGCGCGAGCGTCGCGTCCGACCGACCGGGGGACTGGCGGAGTCGCCGATCCGCGGGGTCGACACGGTGATACTCGGCGTTCCCGATATCGACGCCGCGGTCGAGGAGTTCGAGACCGCCTTCGGGCTCTGTACTCCCCGCCGCGGCGTCGCCGAGCGGCTCTCGGCGACGGTCGCGTCGTTCCCCGATCAGCCGGTCGCACTCGCGGAACCGCGGGAGGGGAGCTGGGTCGCCGACCGGATCCGCGAGTTCGGGCCCCGCCCGGTCGCGTACCTCCTCGGATACGAGGGCGACGGCCCGCCCACGTTCGAGGACGGAGCTCCCGGGTCGGTCGCGGACCGCGCGGTCGAGTGGCTGCCGGTGACGGAGCCGATCGGCCGCCGGTATCTCGGCGTCGTCGCGGCGACCGACTGACGCCGGAGTCGGAGGAGTGACGAGCGGCGGGCGGTCACCCGCCGAGGAACTGTTTTCGGACCGTCTCGTCGTTGAGCAGCGCGTCGCCGTCGTCCTCGTACCGATTCTCGCCGTTGGCGAGGACGTATCCGCGGTCGCAGCGCCGCAGCGCCTCCGTCGCGTTCTGCTCGACCATCAGCACGGTCGTGCCCGCCTCGTTGATCGCGTCGATGCGGTCGAACATGTCGCCGACGAGGTCCGGCGCGAGCCCGGCGCTCGGCTCGTCCAGCAGCAACACGTCGGGGTCGAGCATCAGCGCACACCCCATCGCGAGCATCTGCTGTTGACCGCCGGAGAGGGACCCCGCGTCCTCGTCGGACCGGTCCGCGAGGACCGGGAATCGGTCGTACACCGCCCGTTTCCGCTCCTCCGGAACCGTCTCCAGCACGTACGCTCCGATCCGGAGGTTCTCCTCGACGGTCAGCGTCGGGAAGACGTTGTTCGTCTGCGGGACGTAGCCGATCCCCTCGTGAACGACGTCCTCGGGCGCCATATCCGTGATGTCCGTCCCCCGGTACGTGATCGACCCGTCGAGACACGTCGCGATACCGACGATCGCTTTCATCACCGTCGACTTGCCGGCGCCGTTCGGCCCGACGACGGTGACGTACTCCCCGTCCGCGACGCGGAGGTCGACCGACGACAGCACCTTGAGATCCCCGTAGCCGGCGTCGAGACCCTCGACCTCGAGCAGGCTCACGCTCCACCCCCGAGGTACGCCTCGATGACGCGGTCGTCGGCCAGCACGTCCTCCGGCTCCCCGTCGACGAGCACGCGTCCCTGTCGGAGCACGACCAGCCGGTCGACGAGCTCGGTCAGCGTCTCGAGCTCGTGCTCGATGATAACGACGGTCATCCCGTTCGCGTTGAGCTCGCGGATGTGCTCGGCGATGTCGCCGGTCAGCGTCGGGTTGACGCCCGCGAACGGCTCGTCGAGCATGAGCACGTCCGGGTCCAACATCAGCGTCCGCGCGAGCTCCAGGAGCTTCCGCTGGCCGCCGGAGAGGGTGCCGCTGTACTCGTCGGCGAGGTGGTCAAGCTCGAACGTCTCGAGCAGCTCGTCCGCTCGGGTTCGGACGGCCCGCTCCGTCGTCTGCATCGACTCGGTCCGGAGCAGCGCGTCGACGGTCCGCTCGCCGGGCTGATCGGGTGCAGCGAGTCGGACGTTGTCACGGACGGTCATCGTCTCCAGCTCCCTGGTGGACTGAAACGTTCGGACCAGCCCGCGTCTGGCGAGCGCGTCGGGCGGGTCGCCGGTCACCTCCGTCCCGTCGTATGTCACGGTTCCCTCGTCCGGCGTGACCACGCCGGTGACACAGTTGAACAGGGTCGATTTGCCCGCGCCGTTGGGGCCGATCACGCCCACGAGCTCGCCCGCTTCGATCGACAGCGACAGTCCGTCTATCGCTCGCAATCCGCCGAACTCCTTGACGAGCCCGGCGGCGGCGAGAAGGCTCATCGGTCCACCCCCAACTCCTGGGCGTCGCCCCAGATTCCGGCCGGGCGGTAGCGGATCACCGCGACGAGGATGAGTCCGACCACGACGAGCCGGATGGAGGCGAACACGTCGCCGGAGACGGGCGTCACGCCGAGTGCGAACCGCGAGACGAGCCGTAATCCCATGATGATCGCCAACCCGGCGAGCACGGCCCGGTGGTTCGCGGCGCCGCCCAGCAACATTCCGATCCACACCGTCACCGTCACCTGGATCGTGAAGAACCCGGGCGCGACCGCGCCGTTGTACAGCGCGAACAGCCCGCCGGCCAATCCGGCGAGCGCCGACCCGTAGACGAACGCCTGTGTCTTGTACGTGACCGTGGGCTTTCCGACCGACCGCGTGACGAGTTCGTCGGCCCGGATCGCCCGCAGCACGCGACCGTACGGGGCGGTCGTGAGTCGGGTGACGGCGGCCAGCGTCACCAGGGTGATCCCGCCGCCCACGAACAGCGTCGCGACCAGCCGGGTGTCGCTGTCGGCGACGAGCGCGGCGATCGGCCGCGGCACGCCGAGGATCCCGACGTTCCCTCCGAAGACGTCCTCGAAGTGAACGAATATCGAGTGGAAGATCTCGGCGGCCGCGAGCGTCACGACGGCGAGGAAGTCCCCCCGGAGTCGGATCGACGTGATGCTGACGCCGAAGCCGACGATCGCGGCGGCACCGACGCCGACGGCGAGGGCGAGGGGCCACGGGTACCCTAACCCGATCCCCGCGAAGGTGTCCTCTGCCGACAGCATCGCCGTCCCGTACGCGCCGACGGCGAAGAAGGCGACGTGCCCGAAGTTGACGAGCCCGGTGTGACCGTACTGGAGATCGAGTCCGAGCACGAGCAGCCCGTAGATGACGAACAGGATGCCGACCTCGACGAAGACGTAGAACGCGCTGGGAAGCTCCGCCCGAAGCGGCGTCAACGCGAACAGCCCGCCGATCAGCAGACAGCACAGCCCCGCGATCAGCGCCAGGTCACCGTTTCCGGACGGAAGCCGATCGAGGACGCTCACGCCTCGCGCACCTCCGTTCCCGCGATCCCGCTCGGTTTGACGAGCAACACGACGATCAGGATCGCGAACGCGATCGCCGGGGAGAGGCCGCTCAGTCCCGACGGGAGGAACGCCGTCGACAGCGCCAGCACGATCCCGATGAGGTACGCGCCGAGGATCGCGCCGTAGGGACTCCCCGCGCCGCCGAGGATCGCCGCCGAGAGGATCTGCAGGATCTGACTGAAGCCGGTGGTCGCGTTGACGTTCGTCTGGATGGCCAAGAGCACGCCCGAGAGCCCGGCGAGGACGCCGGCGAGGATCCAGACGCTGTCGCGGATCAGCTGCGTGTCGATCCCGCGAACCCGGGCGAGGCTCTCGTCGTCGCCCATCGCTCGCATCGCGATCCCCACGTCCGTCCGCGTCAGGAGGCCGTGGATCGCGACGAAGACGGCCACCGCGGCTCCGACGACTATCAGGTGCTCGGAGGTGACGAAGAATCCCCCGAGGAGATCCACGGGGCCGACCGAGAGGTCGGGGATCGCGTCGAACCGAAACGTCACCGTCTCCGTGTCGTAGTACCTGGCACTCCGTCCGGCGACGAGCCGGATCGCGTTTCGGAGGGCGATACCCAGACCGATCGACGTCAGCAGCATCGGCACCGGCCCGGTGTGATTGATCGGAGTGAAGAATCCCCGCGCGAGGACGATACTGACGATTCCGCCGCCCGCCATCGCGATAAGCGCGGCGACCGGCAAGGGGATCGGAACCGCGGTCGCCGCGACGAATCCGATGAACGCGCCGAGCGTCAGGTACTCGCCGTACGCGAAGTTGATCATGTTCACGATCCCGTAAATGAGCGTGAAGCCGATCGCGGCGATCGCGATATACGAACCCGTCACCAGCCCGAAAATAATGTTTTGAAGCAGTCCCATCGAGATCAGTACTGTCCTTCCTCGACGAACTCACGGACGTCTTCGGCGGCCACCTCGTCCGTCTGGACGAATTCGCCGTCCTGTGCCGTGTTGATGATCACCGATCCGAACACGTTGCCGTGTTGGGTGAAGTTGACGGGCGTCGCGGCGCCCTGATAGTTGATCTCGTCGCCGTTCGCAAGCGCCTCCTTGCCCTCGGCGAACGTGCTGACTTCCGTTCCGCCGTCCCTGGTGACCGGACCGAGATTACGTTCGATCGCTTCCGGAGTGGCCTCACCCGCTCGTTCGATCGCGAGCGCGGTCACCTGCACGGCGTCCCAGGCGGGGGGCGACCAGGCGTTGAGCTCCGCGTCCCCCTCCTCGGCGTACGCCTCCTCGTAGATGTCGTAGTTCGGACCCGACTGGCCGGGAGTGGCTCCCCAAGCGCCTTCGAGGTCGCTGCCGACCTGATCGATCACCTCCTGCGACGTCAGCGTGTCCGAGAGGATCGGCTGCCGACCGTATCCCCCGTCGGACCAGTCGTTCAGCGCGGTGATCGCCGACTCCTGCGGGAGGCTCATGAGGAACGCGTCGAAATCAGCCTCGAAGAGGCGGCTGAACGCCGACTGATAGCTCGATTCGCCGAGTTCGACCTCCACCTGCTCCGCGACGGTCCCCCCGTTGCCCTCGTACGCGGTGACGAACCCGTCGACGTAGCTCCGCTCACCCTCGGTGTTCCCGTTGATCACGCCCAGCGTCTCGAGTCCCTCCTCGATCGCGAAGGCGGCGCTCCCGCTCGTGTGGACCGTGTCGCCGACGACCGTTCGCCACACCCACTCGTCGTCGCCGACATCGTCCGGAGTTCCCTTGTCGCCGCCACGGGTGTCGAGGAACGTCGATCCGGGCCACGGGGTGATGACCGGCGTCGAGAGGTCCTGAAGGAAGTCCCAGAGCGGGTTGATTTCGCTCGAGAACAGACCGATTATCGCAGCGACCTCGTCGTTCTCGACCAACTGCGTCGTGACGCTGCGCGCTTCCTGCGGATCGACGGCGGTGTCGCGGCGAACGACTTCGAGTTCCGCATCGAGCGGCCCGCCGGCGTCGTTGATGCGGCGGACGGCGGCATCGGTCGACTGCGAGATGCCGGGCTGGAGGAAGTCCCACTGGCCGCTGAGCCCCGCCGGCTGGCCGAGCGTGATCGTCTCGGGCCCGTCGTCGCCGTCCGACCCGTCGTCGTCGCCGTCCGACCCGTCGTCGTCGCCGTCACTGCCGTCATCCCCGTCGCCGTCCCCTCCGAATCCGACACAGCCGGAGAGCCCGGCGATGCCGCCCGCTCCGGCGATCTTCAGGAACACCCGACGACTTTCATGAGTAGTGTTATCAGACGACATTCATGCGAGAGTGGTGATTGAAATCGTATAAAACTTATGGCGATTTATAATTCATTCTTGAGAAATAGTCCGGGGTACCGTCATCTCGACGACACCCGGATCACGTCCGGATCCGGTGCGTTCCGCGTGCCCGAACTGCCGATATTTATATTATTTCTTATGTTTGAAATCACTGACCGAAGTCAGCAGCTGGTGCCGTGTGGTCGTCACCGTCGGAGGACCCCGGTTCAGGGCGACGCCCGCCCCACGGCGGCGCAAGGGCAAAGACACCACGTCACATACTTCCGCTATCACGTGGAGATTCACCGGTGACAGCGCGTAACCCGCTCCCCCCCGCCGCGTTCGCGAGTGCGCTCACGTCGCTCGACGGAGAGGCGTTCGCGTCGCTCGTCGGCGAGACGTACGCGGCAACCGCCGACGCGGTGGAAGTCGACGCACCGCGGATCACCGTGGTGAACGGCGACCGCCGGACAGAGCTGCTCGCCGTTTCGGCTGCGAGCGAGCGCGCAGACGACGACCCCCTCGACGACGACCCCCTCGACGACGACCCCCTCGACGGCGACCCTCCCGACGCGATCGTCGTCGCGCGCGACTCGCTCCTCGAGGACGGTCCGCTGGAAGCAGACACGACGGTCGTTACACCCGCCGATCTTCGTCAGCGGCTCCTGTACGCGATGTCGCCCGCGGAGGCGAACGCGATCACCGACCGGATCCTCGACGTCCCGATGTGGTCGCCGCCGCACGACGACGCGCCCGCGCCTGGCGCGGCCGAGACCCCCGACGTTTCGGACGCTGACGGCGTGACGGCAGGCACCGACACGACACCCCGAGACAGCTCGAGTGCGACGACTGCGTCGACCCCGGTGAGTGCGTTCCGGTCGCTCGGTACCGCTACCACCGAGAACACGGATCGAGGGACCGACGACACGGTCCCGTCGACAGACCGCTCACGTCCCGACGAGTCGCGGCCCTCCGAGACGCCGGAGGAACGGGATCGACCGTGGACTCTCGTCGCAGTGGTCGTCGCCATCGCGCTCATCGCAGCGGCGGCCGTCGGGGCCGCTTCCATCGCAGACGACATCACGGCGGGCGGTGCAGACGGCGCGGCCGGCGTCGACCCCGGTGACGCGACCACCTCCTCACCGACGGGATCGGACACCGACCCGGACGCGGCGGGCGACGACCGGGACGACGCGGCGGCGTCGGACGAGAACGACACGACCGCCGCGAACGAACCCAGCGACGGCGACCCGACCGACGGAACGGCGGACGAAGCGGCCAGGAACACGGCCGTCGATCCCACCTGTGACCGGTCCGCCCTCCAAGTCGTTCAGGTGCAGATGAACGCGCTCCGCTACAACGACGACGCGACGAACGACGGCATCCGAACGGCGCGGGCGTTCGCCTCACCGGCGAACAGGCGAGCGGTCGGCTCGCTCGACCAGTTCGTCTCGCTGTTCGAGACGCCGGCGTACGCGCCGATGCTCACGTACGACACCGCGCGGTACTCGGTGCCGGAGATCGACGACGGAACCGCCGAAATCGAGGTCGTCACCCGAGAGAACGGCAGCGTGACCGGACGGTACGAGTTCCGACTCACCCGAGTCCCCGGCGGAAGCTCGGACGCGGACGACGACCTCGGGGAGGTGGACGACTGCTGGATGACCGACGCCGTGGCCGCGTCGACGGACTGACCCGGCGAATCCGCCGACGGACCGCGGAGAACGGCTGACGCTAGCAGCCGTGCTGAACACGGGGCGCGCCCCTCGTACAGGGGTATTCGTCGGTTAGGTCAGCCGGTGACACGGCGACCGCACGCCGATTCAACGCGGGGAAAGAACCGTCGCTTACGAGCGGCTCACGAGTGAGACCGAGTTCGGCACGAACGCGTCTCGGGAAAACCTCATGTGGATTTTCTCCGGGCGGGCCGATATTCGTTGACGGTGCTTCCTATCAGGGTGAGGAGTACGAAGAGCCCGATCAGGACGAGCAGGCCTCCGAAGACCGGTTCAGAGAAGCGGTAGAGGATCCAGCCCAGACAGATATTCGCACCGGCCAACGCGAACGGGTAGACGGTCTCTAGCAGGTACATCGTCCTCGGTCGTGTCCACGCGGGAATCCGGTAAAGAGACGACTAACACACGAAGAGCCGCCTGTGTTTGCGAGTCGGTAGCAAGCATCTCGGTCGGTCTGCGCGTTCCGACCGGCGGTCGTCGGTGAACTCCGCAGGCGGTGAGGGGGTGTCGCAGGCGCGCTGGATACCGGAGGCGCGTCTCTCGCGGGGCGCGTGCGAGAGGGTACTCGTTCCGCGGGAGCCCGGAGCGCGTGTCTCCGGTGTCGCTTCGGGCCGTGCGTCGACGAGTAAAGCACCGTCGTCTCGGCCCGTCTCGGAACCGGAGTCGTGCTCGCGTCCATCGCTCGCGGCGAGTCACGGAAGGCGGGTTCGCTAGCGGTCGATCGCGAGTGTGTCATGCTCATTTGACGTCTCGTCCCGCTTCCGGAGGTGACTCACCACGGCGCTGGTCGACACGTGATCCGTCTCGCGTTCTCGCAGGAAGTGAATGACACACCGACGCTCGTCCCGGTCTAACACCGCGACCCGTTGGTCCAGTTCTCCAGTGGTACTCTCTCGCATGGTCTTCGTTGATACGTGCTCCTCGAATCCGTCGAGATAAAGTATTGTTCCGGTTGATATCGGTAGGAAACGGCTAAAAGGCGTTCTGTCGGCGCGCGAGACACTCGAACGCGGGGACGCACAACTGCGGCTGATAGAAAGGAGCCACTTTTCCCGACGCTCGCCGGTCGAGTCACCTGCGTCGAGTTTGCTCCCCAATAGAATTCTCTGTGTGCAGCACGCTCGTTCCGATAGCAACTCGGCGGCTTAGGGAGGGTACGCCGCATACGGCGCGCGTCTCTCGCACGGTATCCGCGACGCTCCGTCTACCGGGCGCCTGATCCTCAAAAAATAGTGATGATTGTATCAATATATAACGTACTTTTTTATTGTATGTGGCACAACTTCGAATCATTTTTCCACACACGGGCACAAAATCGTGTTGTAATGGCAATCAGCAAGTCGACGCTCGAAAGTGGTCCCCAGCGGCTGAAGGACACCCCGCGACCCGAGGATCTCGAGGCAGCGACGAGCCCGGCGGCCCGCCTGCTGGCGTGGCTCCGCTCCTGAGTTTTCGCGCTCCCGTTTCGGGTGGCTCGTGGCCGTCGTCGTCCTCTCCGTCTGGAGGTCCACGCGGATGCCCGCGGCGCTCGGTGAGTCCTACGAGAGCGAGGACTGAGGGCGGGAGACCCACCCGGCGTTCGAAATGTCCCGCGTCGCACCAGGCACCGGGATTCGACCCTATCGGACCCCGCAGTCGATGAGCGGTTTCAGCCCTCGGCCGGGTAGCCGGCAGATTAATCTTGTCCACGTCGTATGTCATCATATGCCATGTAGAATCCGCTGTGACGGGTGTGCCCTCGATCGCTGGCTAGAGGATTGCGTGACCGCCCACAAACTAGCGAAAGAGCACGAGACCCGGTATACCGACCACTGGGTCTCTCTCTACGACCCACCGGATACCGGTTCGGTCCCCGATCGGAACCAGCCGTCGCGCTCGGGTTGATCCTCGCCGCCCCGAAGAGCGGGGTCTCAGCCCGAGCGGGTTTGCGTCCCGGAGGACGCTACCGGAGCGCCACTCGACCGACTCATTCACGGCGATTCGCCGCCGACCGTGTTCGCCGGTCCGCGCGGGAGCGGGTCAGATTTTTCAACTCCGTGTGCGAGGGAGAGACATGGTCCTTGACACGGTCGTGGAATCGATCGAGAGCCGCCGGAGTCACCTCACCGACCTCGCACTGGACATCTGGGAGCACCCGCAGACCGCGTTCGAAGAGACGCACGCCGCCGGTCGACTCGTCACCGCGCTCGACGAGCGGGGCTTCGAGGTCGACGTCGGCGTCGCCGGCATCGAGACCGCGTTCGTCGCCAGATACGGTGACGGCGACCCGGTCGTCGGAACGATGGGGGAGTTCGACGCGCTCCCGGGACTCTCCCAGCGCGTGAGCGCGACCCGAGAGCCGGTCGAACCGGGCGGAAACGGCCACGGCTGCGGACACAACCTCTTCGGCGTCGGATCGCTCGGTGCCGCCGTCGCGGTCGCCGACCTGATCGACGAGGGGGTCGACGGAACCGTGGTGTACGTCGGAACCCCCGCGGAGGAGAACGGAGCCGGCAAGACGTACCTGACCCGTGCGGGCGTGTTCGACGACGTCGACGCGGTGGTGTCGTGGCATCCCGGGTGGTTCAACGCGCCGACGAAGGGGTCGTGTCTCGCGGTCGACGCCTTCGAGGTGACCATGCGGGGGACCTCCTCGCACGCCGCCGCCGCCCCGGAGGCCGGTCGAAGCGCGCTCGACGGGATCCAACTGCTCAACACCGGCGTCGAGTACATGCGCGAGCACGTCCCCGACCCCGTTCGGCTCCACTACGTGGTGACCAACGGCGGCGACGCTCCGAACGTCGTTCCGCCGGACGCGACCGCGGAGTACCTGATCCGCGCGCCGAGCCGCGACCTCGTCGAGTCGGTGACCGACCGGTTCCGTCGCGCCGTCGACGGCGCCGGACTGATGGCCGACGTCGGCGTCGAAATAACGCAGACCAGCGGAGCGTACGGCGTGCGACCGAACGAGACGCTCGGCGACGCCGTCTACGAGACGATGACCGAGATCGGGTCGTTCTCGGTCGCGGACGAGGCGCTCGCGGCGGAGCTGCGCGACTCGCTCGGGGACGTCTCCGACGCGCTCGAGGACCTGCCACCGGAGGTCCGGGACCGCGCGGCGGACCGGCCGTACTTCACCGATCCGATCGAGGCGCCGGACGCCGGGGAGGTCGGCGCCTACTCGACGGACTCCGGCGACGTGAGCCAGGTCGTGCCGCTCGGTCGGCTGCGCACCGCGACGTGGCCGGTCGGCACGCCGCCGCACTCGTGGCAGGCGGCCGCCGCCAGCGGCTCGACCGGCGTGGACGGCATGCTGTACGCCGCGAAGACGATCGGCGGGACGCTGGGTCGACTGCTCACGGACCCCGAACTGCTCGCCGACGCCGTCGACGAGTTCGAGCGGCGGGGCGGAGCCGAGGCGTACGCCCCGCCGATGCCGGACGACGCGGACCCGTACGAACTGCTCGGCATCGAGCGACCGACGTTCGATCCGTTGGACGGCTCCGGGGCCGATGCGTCGGGCATGGAGGCTGCCGACGACGACTGAGTCTCGGTCCGCAACGGTCCCCGTCGCGTTCGACCGGTCGGCCGGTGAAACACAATAGCTTACACCTCCCCCTACTGAACGCCGGGTAATGACTCGCCGCCTGTACGGGGGCCTTCTCGGGATGGTCTTCGTCGTCAACTTCGGGCGCGTGGTGTTCGCCCCGCTCGTGGAGCCGCTCCAGGCGGCGTTCGACGTCGGTCCGGCGGCCGTCGGCGCGGTCGTGTCGCTCGTCTGGTTCGGCACGGCGCTGCCCCGGCTGCCGCTGAGCTACGTGCTCACGCGGGTCTCTCGGCGACGCGTCGTCGTTGTTTCCGGCGTCATGCTCACCGTGGCGGCCGCCCTCACGGCCTCGTCGCCGGACCTCCGGACGCTCCGGGTCGGCGTGCTGGCCGTCGGCGTGGCCTCCGGCACGTACTTCGTCTCCGCGGTGCCGCTCATCGGGGAACTGTACCCCGACCGGGTCGGCAAGCGCATCGGCATCCACGGGACGGCGGCGCAGCTCGCGGCGGTGGCCGCTCCGACGGTCGTCGTGTCGGTCGTCGCGGTCGCGACGTGGCGGGCGGTGTTCTGGCTCCTCGCGGCCGCGGCCCTCGTCACCACCTTCGCGTTCGCGGTCGGCCTCCGGCGAGCCGACCGGGTTCCGGAGGCGCCGCCGGCACGGAACTTCCGCGGCGTGCTCGGTAACTGGCGGGTGGTCCTCGCCGGGATGCTGTTCGTCAGCGTCGCCGGGTTCGTCTGGCAGGGGCTGTTCAACTTCTACGTCTCCGTGATGCTCGCGCGGGGGCTCGACGCGGGAACCGCAAACGCGCTGTTGACCGTCGCGTTCGCGGCCGGAATCCCGGCGTTCTGGGTCAGCGGCGCCCTCGTCGACCGCCTTCCGACGGTCCCCTACATCCTCGGGTTGGTCGGAGCGTTCACGGCCGGCGTGTTCGGACTGACCGTTTTCAGTGGGGCGCTCGCGCTCGGCGCGGTCTCGGTCGTCCTCGGATACGCCATCCACGGCTTGTTCCCCGCGCTCGACACCTACGTCCTGTCAGCGCTCCCGGCCGACACCCGCGCCGGGACCTTCGCGGCGTTCAGCGGGCTCTCCATCGCCGTCGAGGCGTCGGGGAGCGGCGTCGTCGGGGCGCTCGTCGAGGCCGGCTACCCGTTCACCGCGGTGTTCCGCGGCTTCGCCGCCGGCCTCGTCGTCGTCCTCGCGCTGGCGGTGGGACTCTACCGGACCGATCGACTCCCCGCGGCCGACCGTCTCGCAGGTGCGACCGAGTCGTGAGCCTATTCCGCATTTCGTGCACGGGAGAGACGTAGCAGGTGTGGTCTGCCTACCGGGTGACTCTGCGGGCAGGCACAACCCCGAGAGAGTGACGGCATCCGGGTCGGGTCTCTTCCGCGGCAGCAAGCACCGTTGGTTCGGCGAGCGCGACTGTCACTGTCGTTTCCAGTGGCAGAGAGGTGATGAGTCGATTATCGAGACGACCGCTTTTTGGGGTGTACAGAGGCTCCGCCGAGTGTTGGTGTGGCGGAAACCACACAATGGGCCCGTGCGGAGATCGGGCCACCCACCGTACGAATGCTAAGTCTCCTTGGGTTCAGATTTCGGGCATCTAGGGTGCGTATTTGGGGCAGGACCCCTCCGAGATGGACCGTTTCGATAACTCGTGGGCGATCTGTCGGACGGGTGTCCGCCAACGGCTCGAGCCGTTTGTACACGCCCGTACTCACCAACAAGTGCATCAGTCACTCGGTGAACGAACGCCAGTCGAAGAGGTGCTGAACTAGATCGCGTCGCGCGGTCGAAATATATGAAAACTGTGTATTCTATTATGTTATATAATATTTTATATTTATCCGCGCATCCGCTTTCATGCGTCACAGGCTGGAGTCGCAGTCAGTGGTGATGGCGAGTTGGCAGCGGCCACGACACACGATCGACCGGAGAGACAGGGTCGTCAATCCACGGTTTCTCACGTCGAGTTGGGTGAAGTAATTAAACACCTGAAAACGGTACTAATCGCATTTGCGCCAGTATGCGGGCACTTGGACCAGATGGCCGTAGCGTGCAGTTAACACCGTTCCTTACGGACCGCGATCACGGTCATCTCGACCGTAACCTGATTCGGATTGGCTCATTTACGGGTCGTCGACCGAGCTGTTACACCACCGGCAGACGGTGTGTCGATGGCGTTGCCTCCCGTTCTGTTCCCAAACACATAATAAATATATTCTATTCAAAAATACGATATTAATAACAGAAGCCGGACGCCGAGCGGCCTCGGTGGCTCGAGGTTACCGCTCGCTCCGGAAGCGCCGATTCCATACGATCGGTATCGGCCCGAGACGATCGATAGCAAGCGCGACCCGGTCGATCGGTTGACTGCCCCATCCCACACGACCACGGCCACACCAAACATTTAGGATTCACAGCGTTGAATCGTCCGTTGGAAAGCGACCGGTCTCGCACCCTTTCCCCTTCCCCGTGCGCGATCGAGGATCAGCGCCGGGTACTGTCGGGCGAACCGCGCTGCGGCGACCGACGGCACGCAGATCCTCGTTGAATCGACCAGACGCGACGGTTCGAAAGAGTTCGGGGCGACCCCGGCGGCTCCGGGCGTTGTCGAACCACCGGAACGGAGGCATCCAGCCAAATGATAGAAGTAACAATCGAGGAGACGACCTTCACGGCGAATCTGCATGCCGATCGAGCACCGAAGTCCGTTGCAGCAGTTCTAGACTTCCTCCCGCTCGAATCCGAGCTTATGCACGTCCGCTGGAGCGGTATCGCAACGTGGATCAACATCGACGAGATCGACCTCCCGGACGTCCCGCGGGAGAACCACACCGTGTACCCGTCACGGGGAGACCTGCTCCTGTATCCGGGCTATCGAAACGAACAGGAGATCCTCCTTCCCTGCGGGCCGACCTGTTTCAAGAGTCCGGCCGGCGAGCTTGCTGGCAATCACTTCGCAACGATCCACGCGTCCGCCGAAGAGCTGAAACTGGTCGAGGAGGCGACTCTCCGCGAGGGCGTCAAAGACGTGGTGATCAGAGAGATCGAGGAATGAAGAGCCCGCGAAGCGGAACAGGGTTCCGCTCGCCGTCACCCGGGTAACGGGACGACACCCGCTAGCAACGAGGTGGACATCCCGATAACGAGCACGCCGGTCACCGCTTGGGCGATCCCGTACACGCGGACGTTGAAACCGTTCACCGCCCCGAAGACCGCGCCCGATCCCGCACCGAGCGCGCTCATCGTCACGGTGATCCCGACCGCGTAGGCGAGGACGGCTACCGCCACCAACTCGGGTCCGCCAGACAGCAGCGTCGACGAGAAGACGATCATCGACAACGGGGGCGAGAGGGTAAACAACGCTCCGATAACGCCCGTTTTGAGATACGACTGCACGCCGTGGTCACGGTCGCCGCCGTGATCGTGTTCGTGACCGTGTGTGCAGCGGACTCGCCGAAGCCCGCCGAAGGCGAGCGTGAACCCGAGCGCTGCGAGCAGGAGACCGACCCCGACGGTTCCGATCGCGTCGAAGACGGCGGGGAACTCGGTGCGTCCGAAGAGAAGGTAGCCGATACCGAGCCAAACGACGACGAAGAGGACGTGTCCGAGACTGAAACACGCTCCGACGAGCGCCGACAGCCGCGTGTCACCGTACTGGCTCGTCAGCGAGGCGATGCCGGCGACGTGGTCGGGTTCGATCGCGTGCGTCACTCCCAGGATGCCCGCCGTCGCCACCGCGCCGATGAGCGTCGCGCTCATCGCGGTCCCGAGGCGACACCCGGCGCGGACCGCAGCGATACCGGACTCATCGGCTCACCCCGCTAAGAGAAAGTCGCTCCAGACGGACGCTTCGTACCATCACGGTAGTGGTTTACGATATCGTATATAATTCCTGCGGGAGTACGTAAATATTGTTTTAGCAGAACACTTTTATTATGTATGTGAATCGATTCACCCATATGCTTGAAGTGTCAGGTAATACGCTCCCGATCGAGTCCCGTTTCTCAACCGCGGGGACTGGCTCGTGACTAGGGACCTCGTTCCGGGCGAAGTCGACACCGGCGAAGGGACGGTCGTGCTAAACGAGGGTCGTGAAACGGCCGAAGTGATGGTCGGGAACACCGGCGATCGACCCGTACAGGTCGGCTCTCACTTCCACTTCTTCGAAGCCAACGCCGCCCTCGAGTTCGATCGTGAGGCGGCATACGGGAAGCGGTTGAACATCCCCGCGGGCACCGCGGTCCGTTTCGAACCCGGCAATCGACGGACCGTCGAACTCGTCGCGATCGGCGGGAATCGGCGTGCACACGGAATGAACGGGCTCGTAAACGGGAGCGTTGACGACGACCCAGGCGAGGCGTTGGCGCGCGCTCGGGAAGCGGGATTCAGCGACACCGGCGCCGGAGACGACGCCGACGGCACGGGGACGGACGAATGACGAGGGAGATCGATCGCGAGAACTACGCGGACCTGTACGGACCGACAGAGGGAGATACGGTCCGACTCGGCGACACCGAGTTGGTTGCGAAAGTCGAGGCGGACCTCCGGACGCGGGGCGACGAGGCGGTGTTCGGCGGCGGTAAAACGCTCCGCGACGGGCTCGGCATGTCGCCCGACACGACACAACGAGAGGGGGCGCTGGACTGGGTCATCACGAACGCGACCGTACTCGACCCCGTTCTCGGTGTCATCGCGGGGGATATCGGTATTCGGAACGGTGAGATAGCGGGGGTCGGGAAGGCCGGGAACCCTGACACGATGGACGGCGTAGACATGGTCGTCGGGCCCTCGACAGACGCCTATCCCGCGGAGGGAAAGATCGCGACCGCCGGCGGGCTGGACATCCACATCCACTGGAACTCGGCTCAACTCCACGAGCACGCGCTCGCGTCGGGAATCACGACGATGCTCGGTGGCGGGTACGGCGGCGGGGCGGCGACGACGACGACGGGGCCGGAGAACATCAAGCGGTTCCTCCAGGCCGCCGACGCGTGGCCGGTCAACGTCGGGTTCTACGGGAAGGGGAACGCGTCCGACCCGGAGCCGCTACGCGAACAGATCGACGCCGGCGCGTGCGGGCTCAAACTCCACGAGGATTGGGGATCGACGCCCGAGACCATCGACACAGCGCTCTCCGTCGCCGAGGAGGAGGACGTGCAGGTGTGTATGCACACGGACACGCTCAACGAGGCCGGCTTCCTCGAGAACACCTTCGAAGCGGTGGACGGCCGGACGATGCACCTGTTTCACATCGAGGGCGCGGGGGGCGGCCACGCCCCGGACATCATGGAGATGGTCGGCGAAGCGAACATGCTCCCGTCGTCGACGAACCCGTCGATGCCGTACACGGACAACACGTTCGACGAGCACCTCGACATGGTGATGGTGTGTCACCACCTGAATCCGGACGTTCCCGAGGACGTCGCGTTCGCGGAATCGCGCGTCCGTTCGGAGACCATCGCCGCCGAGGACGTGCTCCACGACATGGGAGCGATCTCGATGATGACCTCCGACGCCCAGGCGATGGGTCGCGTCGCCGAGGTCGTCACGCGAACGTGGCAGACCGCCTCGAAGATGAAAGCACAGCGCGGCCGACTCCCCGAGGACGAGGGAACCGGTGCCGATAACTACCGGATCGAGCGGTACCTCGCCAAGTACACGATCAACCCGGCCGTCTCCGCCGGCATCGACGAGTACGTCGGGACCCTCGAGCCGGGGAAGATGGCGGACGTCTGTCTGTGGGACCCGGCGTTCTTCGGGATCAAGCCCGCGATGACGTTCAAGAGCGGCTTTCCGGTCCACTCGGAGATGGGAGAGGCCAACGGCTCGCTGATGACGTGTGAGCCGATCGTTCAGCGAGAGCGCGCCGGCGCCAAAGGAGCGGCGAAACACGCCCTTTCGTTGTCGTTCGTGTCGCCGGCCGCCGCTGAGGCCGGCGTCGACGAGGAGTACGGTCTGCAGACGCCGGTCGTCCCGGTCGAGGGGACCCGAACGCCGACGAAAGGCGACATGCTACACAACGAGTTCTGTCCGGACGACATCGAGGTCGACGCGGAGACCTTCGAGGTGACCGTCGACGGCGAACACGTGACCTGCGAACCGTCGTCGGAACTCCCGCTCGCACAGCGATACCTGATCTAACCAATGAAACTCACACCCAAAGAAGAGGAGCGACTCACGGTCTTCACCGCCGCGGCGGTCGCACGGCGGCGCAAGGAACGCGGCGTCGTGTTGAACCACCCGGAGGCAGTCGCGTACATTAGCGACTGGTGTATCGAGCGCGCTCGCGAGGGCGAGTCCGTCGCGACGATTCGGTCGGAAGCCGCGCAGCTGCTCGGCCGCGATGACGTGATGGACGGGGTCCCCGAAATGATAGACATGATCCAGGTCGAACCGGTGTTTCCCGACGGGACAAAGCTCGTTACCATTCACCACCCGATCCGGTCGGACAGCGTCCAGAGCGCGGACGGAGAGGAGGACCGGTCCGGCAAATGAGTCCGACACATCGAGATGTTGCGACCGTCGGGATCGGTGGGCCGGTCGGGTCGGGGAAGACGTCGCTGCTGACGAAGCTCGTCCCGCAGTTGTGCGAGGCCGGGTTGGACGTCGGGGTCATCGCGAACGACATCCTCACACAGGAGGACGCGAATCGACTGCGCGACCGGTTCGAGGGCGTCGTTCCGGAGAGTCTCGTCGCCGGCGTAGAGACCGGCGCATGCCCCCATACGGGCATTCGTGAGGACCCGTCGATGAACCTCCAGCAGATCGATTCGTTCCTCGTCGAACACCCGGAGCTGGACCTCGTGCTGATTGAGAGCGGTGGGGACAACCTGGCCGCGACGTTCGATCCAGAGCTCGCGGACTACTCGCTGTACGTGATCAGCGTCGCAGAGGGCGACGATATCCCTCGGAAGCGCGGCCCCGGGGTCGTCGACTGCGACCTACTCGTCATCAACAAGACCGACCTCGCACCGTACGTGGACGCCGACCTCCAGGTGATGAGACGCGACGCCCGGTCGGTCCGGGACGGTCCGTTCGTCTTCACCGACTGTAAGACTGAGGACGGAATCGCCAGGGTGCTCGACCACGTCCGCGACGGAGTGCTGTTCGCCTGATGGCGGCCGACGCCCCACATCCCTCGTTCGAGGGATACGCCGCAGAGCCGCTCTCACAGGCGGCGGTCGGATCGCCGGGAAAAGACGGTGTGTTGAGGCTGGTGTTCGAGAGGACGGACGGCGGGACCGCGCTCGTCGAGGACTACGCGACGGTCCCGTTCCACGTGTCGGGAACGCTCGAACACGACCCGAACCCGGACGTGGCGACCGTCTTCGTCCAGTCACCGACCGGCGGCGTCGCCCAAGGCGACCGGCACGACATCGACGTCCGGGTCGGGGCGGGCGCCCTCGCTCACGTCACCACGCAGAGTTCGACGAAGGTCCAGTCGATGCGACGTAACTACGCGGCGGCCGACACCGCCCTGTCGGTGGGCTCTGCGGGCCACTTGGACTACGTTCCGGAGCCGACTATCCTCCACGCCGACGCCCGTTACCACGCCGACCTCGTGCTCACCCTCGACGACGGCGCGACCGCTGTTCTGGCGGAGATCGTCGTTCCGGGCCGGCTCGCGCGCGGCGAGCGATTCGAGTTCGAGCGGTACCTGTCGCGGGTTCGCGTCGAGGGACCCGACGGCCTCCTCTTCGAGGACACGACCGATCTCGCACCGACGGACGGATCGCTGAACGTCCCGGGCGTCCTCGGCGATCACGACGTTTACGGAGTGCTGTTCGCCGTTGCGCCCGACCGCGACGCGGGGGCGCTGAGTGACGTGCTCCACGCGGCCGTGGCTGACTGCGAAGCGCGGGCCGCCGCGACCGAACTCCCGAACGGAGCCGGTGTCACCGTGCGCGCGCTCGGTGACCGCGCCGAGACGACGCGGGCCGCCCTGCACGCCGCGTGGCGCCGTACCCGTCGGGAAGTGCTGGAGAGTCCCGCGCCATCGGGGAGGAAGTACTGATGCTCGTCGCCGAACGGTACGTGGGGAATCGCGACGAGCTCTCCGTTGCCGAGCGCCTCGGAAATAGCGTCGTTCACCGCGTCACGCTCTCGGACACCGATCGACGTCGGTCAAGGGTGCGTACGGAGACGGCTGACGGGCAGGACCTCGGTATCGTCGTTTCCAGAGAGCTCGGAGACGGCGACGTCATCGAGACGGAGTCGGGGGAGTTGGTGGTCGTCGAATTGGCCGCGGTCGATGCGCTCGTCGTCGAGTTCGACGACGTCTCCCCGACCGCGGCCGTGCGTTTCGGGCACGCGGTCGGCAACCGACACTGGAAACTCGCCGTTCGAGACGGTGACGCCGTGTTTCAGGTCCCCGACACGCGCAAGCGGGCGCTCGAAGCCGTCACGAACGAGCTCCCCGAGGGCGCGACGACGCGGTTCGAGCGGGTCTCACCGACGATTTTCGACAACAGTACCCCCGACGACAGCCACGCCCACTCGCACGGCGGTACGGGAGGCACCGGCCACACACACGGTCGCGATGTCGGCACGGTCGAGGAGGGAGCCGATGAGTGAGCAGGTGAGTCTCGAAACGTTCCGGCTCGCCGACTCGTTTCTCCCAGTCGGTACGAACTCCCTCTCGTACGGGCTCGAGCAGTTCGTCGCGGACGACCGCGTCGAGAGCGTCGCCGACCTTCGAGCGCTCCTGGAGACGTACCTCCGGAACCAGGTCGGACCGGCCGACCTCGTTGCGTTACGGGCCGCGCACGCGGCCGCCTTCGAGGACGACGTTTCGGGCATCCGGGACGCGGACCGGCGCCTCGAGTCTATCACGCTGTCGGCCGAGTTCCGGACGAGCGCGGAGCGGTCGGGCGCCCGTCTGCTCTCTGTGCAGCGCGAGCTCCGGGCGTCGCCGTTGCTGGATCGGTACGCCGATCGCGTCGACGATGGCGACGCGGCGGGTAACTACGCCGTCGTCCTCGGGGCTATCGCTGGAGACGCCGATATCGACGTGGATGACACCTGTGCGGTGTGCTGTCACGGCTTCGTGACCGGACTCCTCGGCGCCGCCCAGCGGCTCTTGTCGGTCGGACACACGGACGCGCAACGAGTACTCGACGACCTCCGACCGACGATGCGGGAGGCCGTCGACGACAGCGCGGCGCGCACGCTCGACGAGATGACGCCGTTTACACCGCTGATAGACGTGCTCTCGGCCGAACACGAACGAGCCGATCGTCGGCTGTTCATGAGCTGAAGCCCCGGGTTCTCGGGCCACGGGAGAGTGATCCCTCGGCACCGACCGGAGCGAACGCGGCCGTCGGCAATCACGGCTCAGTCAGCCAGAGGCCGGCGACGCCGAGCGTCGAGAGCGCGATCACGACTGCGAGGATCCCGAACGCGACGCGGAAGTCCGCGACGTCGGTGATAACGCCGACCACTCCCGGCGCGAGCGCGCTGACGCCCATCAGTAGGGATCGAACGGCACCCAGTCCGCCCCCGGAGACGCGTCGGGGGAGGAGTTCCATCAGGTACGCCCCGCGTACCGGATTGAATCCGTGTGCGCCGACGCCAACGACGGCGATCAGCACGCCGAGCGTGACCGTCCTCGCCTCGGGCGCGAGGACGATCCCCGATATCGCGATGGTCGCGATCCCGCTAGTTGCGACCATCAGCGGGAGCCGACCGAGGCGGTCGGAGAACTCGCCCGTCACGAGCTGGACGAAGGTCACCCAGAAGAACACCGAGTACAGCAGGCTCGCGGTGGTCGTCGTCAGGCCCGAGACCTGCGAGAGATACAGCGGGAGAAACGCGACGAGCCCGTTGTGCACGAACGACACACCGATGACGACGAACACGAACGCGCTGAAGCGCCACTCACGGAACAGCGCGAGATAGGTGACTAATCCAGGTTCCGGCTCAGAGCCTTCGCCGTCGGAACGCCCGTTGGCGTCCGACGGCTGTCCGCGGAATCGGCGCCCGAAGGCGACCGTGAGTCCGAGCGCGGCGACACCGGTAAGCAGAAAGATGCCCCGCCAGTCGGCGCTCGGGAGCCCGTCGAGCAGCCGCGCCAGCGCGCGCGGAGCCGACAGGAAGGCCACGACCGCCGCCGGCGCGAGTACCCCACCGAACGCGCCGAGGGTGTCGTGGATACCGAGCACGCGGCCCTTTCGCGCCGGGTAGGTGTGCGTGATGAGTCTGACCGCCACCGTCTTGTGGACGCCCGTACCGGCACCGATCACGAGCATCGCCCCCACGAGAACCGGAAACGGTGAGTCGACGACCAGCGTGAGCGCGCCGCACCCCGCGACGGCGGCGCCGCCGCTGACGACGCGCACCGATCCGAGCCGGTCGGCCACGACGCCGCTCGGAAACTGCATGAGCGCGTACACGATCATGAACCCGGTGAATGCGCTTCCGATCGCCGCGTTGCTGACCCCGTACGTCAGCTGGAGTCGCTCGAACAGCGGCGGGAACACGTACCGAACAAACTTCCCGAGGAACCAGATGAGCGAGACGAGGACGAGCACGTCGTATTCGGCGAAACGGCGCGACATCATGAACCGGTCTCGAACGGATCGGTCGGAATGTCACGGGAACTCGCCGGGGGCCGATCGGTGGGCCCCGATCCGACTCGTGGGTCCGCCGGTCCGGCCGTTCGCGCCGGATCGGTTCGACTCAGCGAGACGATGATCGCTCTTGCAACGTCCTGATCTCGCGGCCGACCGTCTCCTCGTCGGCGACGCCCACGAACCGCGAATCGACGCGTCCGTCGAGGGTGAACAACGTCGTCGGTCCCGCGACAACGTCGTACGCCTCCTGCAGGCGAGCCGCACAGTCCGGGCCGTACACCGCTAATGCGAGGACCTTGCCCGGCGGGTCCTCGCCGAACACGTCACTCAGCGTCGAACGAACGGCGTCACACGGCGGACAGTCATCACGCCACACGTAGACGACGCAGCGGTCACAGAGGCGGACCAGACGAACGGCGTCCCCGCCGTGCACGGGAAGGAACCCCTCGGGGACGCCCGACACGGGCGGGCTTCCCGGCGCGGACGAATCGATCAGCACCGACGTGACGATCGCCTGTGTCGACGAGAGGCCCGGTTCGCGCTCGCGCAACGCCTCGTACGTCGCCAGGAGCTCGGGATCGACGTCGGCCGTTCGCAGGGCCGCCGGCAGTTCATCGAGCGCGTCATCGCGGCCGTCAGCGATCCGAGCCCGTCGCTCGGAGACGGTCGCCCGGAACTCGTCGCTCAGCGTGAGCCCGTCCGGCGTGGTCTCGAACGTACCGGACGTTATCAGGTCGTCGACGGTCTCTGATGTGGTTGTCATCGATCTTTCGGAGCGGGTGTCGAACGGGAGTTCATTTGGATGGTGTCAGTCGAATCGGTCAGGGATCGAGCCCGAGTTCCTCGATGCAGGGGAACTGCTCAGCCGAGGGAACCTCGCCCTCCGGCCAGAGCGGTTCGAGGTCGGCGTCCTGCGGGTAGTGGAGATTCCCGTCGGAGTCCCAGCCCCATCCCTCCTCTTCCAGCATCGCGCGTGCGGCCTCCATATCGCCACTCGAGTCGGGATGCTCGTAGAGCATGTCTTCCGGCGGGAACATCGGATGATTCTCGGAGATGTACGTCGGGAACATGTCCGGTTCGACCCGACCGTCGAACGCGGTGCTCACCAGCTGATCCCGGTTGACCGAGGCGCCCACGGCCTTGCGGAACTCCGTGAACTTACACGGCGCCGTGTGGCAGACGTACTGGAGGTTGTACGAGGTGTGCGTCCCCTCGAACCGGGCCTCCGTGTTCTCTATCTCCTCGTTCACACGCTTTGCGTTCGGTGGAGAGATCTCGACGCCGATGTGCGCCTCTCCGGCTTGCAACGCGTTGATCATCGATTCCTCGTTTCGGTAGGCCTCGAATATCACCGGCTGCGCCGCCTCGTACTGCGGGTGACCGTCGTGGGGCTCGGTGACGACGCGCTGTCCCTGTTCGATCGACGTGACTTCGAGCGGCCCCGACGAGACGATGGGGGTCTCGAAGCTCGCGTCCCCGGGAGACTCGACCGCGCCGACTTCCTCGAACGACTCCTTGTGGAGGATCCCCCACCGCATGAGCGTCGTCTCGGCGAACGGAATGTACGGCTCGGTGAACGTGAACCGCACCGTTTGCTCGTCGACGGCCTCAATCGCATCGTACGGGACGGGGGCCGCCCCGGGGTATGCCCCCGCGTCGCCGCCGCGGAGTATCTGCTCGAAGGTGAATTTCACGTCCTCTGCGGTTACCGGATCGCCGTTGGTGAAGGCCGCGTCGTCGAACAGCTCAACGACGATCTCTCGACTGTCTACGACGTCGACGGAGCCGAGAAGCTCGACGACCTCGTAGTCCTCGTTGTACTTGTGGATCGGCGAGTGTATCATGTGTTGCCACATGGCTTCCGGCATCGAGGCGGTGTGCGTCATCCAGTTGGTCGTTTCCGTCGCGATCGGGTCTATCCCGACGATGAGCTCTCCGTCCTCCATCAGTTCAGATTTGAAGATCCACTCCGCGTTCGAGCGGGCGAGACCGCCGGTCCCGACGCCATCGATCTCCACCATGTCCGTCCGCCAGGCCCCGATGTTCGCGACCGGACAGAGGTTGTCGATCGCACAGTCCTCTGACATGTAGGCGATCGTTTCGTGGAGCCCATCCTGACGCTCTTCCGGGGTCTCCGCCTCGGTCTGTTCGATGAGCCGGGTGGTGTACTCGCAGTCGACATAGTTCGACGTGTTGCTCTTTCCGTTGGCTCCCGCCCAGTCGAGCCGCATGTTGTTCAACAGCTCCTGCGGATCGAGCCGGTCGGCGGCGGGGACCCACCACGTGAACGAGATGTTGTTATCTCGGTTCTCGTCGTTCGCCATTTGCCCCGTCTGCGTTCCGAGGTCCTTGGGAACGACGTCAACCTCAGCGCCGAGCCCTTCGATCCCCTGCCGAATGAGCGGGGCCATCTGTTCCTGCGTGGTGGTGAAGCCACCGTAATCGGACCAGTACTCCATCTGAATCGTGGAGACGCGTTCGCCGAGGTCGGCGGAGGACTCGTCACCGGAACAGCCCGCGAGACCGACCGCGGCCGCACCGCTGAGTGCCTGTAAGACGGTTCTCCGGTCGATCGATTCTCCACTGTCGTCAGCCTGCTTGCTATGAGCAGCCATACCAAGTGAGATAGAGCGTTTTAATATAAATCTTTGGGTTAAAACCGCTAGACTGCGGGCATACACTGTAATTTATGATATTTAAATAAATGTCGGCGTCGCCGCTGGTCGGCCCTCGGAACCCCCCCCGCCGAGCCGCGTTACCCCTCGAGGCGGATCCGCGGATCGATCACCCCGTACACGAGGTCGACGACGAAGTTCGAGATGATGACGAACGCCGCCACCACGAAGAACACGAACTGTACCGTCGGATAGTCCCGTGCGAGCACCGCCTCGACGAGCGTGAATCCGATCCCGGGCCAATTGAATACCGTTTCGATGAGCACGAGTCCGCCGAGCGCACGTGCGAGCGAAACGGGGTAGATCGTGATGACCGGAATGCTGGCGTGCTTCGCGATGTGGCGGAGGCGGGTCATCGTCGGGAGCCCGGTCAGCCGGTAGTACTCAGTGAAGTCTTCCCCCATCACCTCGACGACGCTGTTCCGCATGATCAGCGCCGGGATGAACAGGTAGCGAGCGACGATCGCCGTGAACGGGAGAATGTAATGGATCGCGAAGTCACGCGTCAGGTACGGCTCCCACCACTGGACCTCCTCGTGTGAGCCCGATGAGAGCATCCCTGACGTCGGGAAGATGTCCAACCAGACTGCGAACACGACGATCAGGATGATCGCGGTAAAGAACGCCGGAGACGACCCCGCTCCGATGACCGGGATCGTGCCGAACCGCTCGAATTTACTTCCGCGGTTGCTCCCAGCGATTGTTCCGATCACCGCTCCGAGAGCGTACGTGAACGTCATCGCCGGAGCGACCAGGATGAACGTGTTGAAGATGCGCATCTTCGTGAACTCCCAGACGTCGACCCGGTACACCGGGGACTCCCCGAGGTTCCCCTGCGCGAGGTTCGCGATGTAATGGTAGTACTGGACGTATATCGGCTCGTCGAGTCGCCACTGCTCGCGGATCTCTTGGAGCGCCTGCTCGTTCGCCCCGGCGGTCGCCATCTGTGAGGTGAAGTCTCCCGGCATCGAACGGAAGAGAACGAACAGCGCGGTCATGACGAGCGCCAGCATGAACACGGTTTGGATCGACCGTACGGCGAAGTACCGCCTCAGCGACGACATCTATCGTCCCCCTCCGTGGTCGCGGCCGTCGATTACGCGTGCTGTCCGTGTCCCGGGTTCGACCGGCGTTTCGGTGATGTTCTCGCTCATGATTGTTCGACTGGTGGCACAGTCTCTTCCGCAGCGGTGCCGTCCGCATTTGCGTGGTGGTGACACGCGACGTGCCACCCCGGTTCGGGCTCGACTTCAGGCGGCGTCGTTTCACAGACGCTCCCGAACCGCTCTTGCAGGCTGTCGATCGCGATATCCTTGTTTCCCTCGGCCAGCGATGTGAGCGCCGCCCGTAGCGTCGATTCGTTCTTACCGGAGAGCGGTTCGTCGAAGTACTCGCTCTGGATCGCGTCGACCAAGGCCGTGCGCTCATCCTCGTCGACGATGTTTTTGATCCGATCGAGTCCCACCTCCTCGCGCTCGAGGAACTGACGGAACGAGGTGATCTCCCGATAGGCCTGCTGGTCGATCTCGATGTCGTCCGGGGGAATGACCTCGGGACATCGGTCGCGGAAGCGACATCCCTCGCCGATATCGATCGGGTCTCGCGGCGCGCCCGACATCTCGGTTCGTTCCCTGTCGTAGGTCGGATCGGGAACGGGGATCGCGGAGACGAGGGCCTTCGTGTACGGGTGTTTCGGATCCCGAAGGAGCGCTTTCGTCCCCGCCGACTCGACGAAGCGGCCGAGGTACATCACCTTGACCGATTCGGCGATGTACGACACCGTCGACAGGTCGTGTGAGATGTAGATCATCGACACCCCGAAGTCGTTGATAAGGTCCTTCATCATCGTCAACACCGCGGCCTGCGTGGAGACGTCGAGCATCGAGACCGGCTCGTCAGCCAGTATGACGTCCGGGTCGAGAATTAGCGCGCGCCCGATGGAGACCCGCTGCTTCTCGCCGCCGCTGAGGTTCGCCGGTTTCCGGTCGAGATACTTCTCCGCCGGTTGGAGTTCGACCTGTTTCAGCACGTCTCTCACGCGCTCTTCTTTGTCTCCGATACCGTGGATGCTCAGCGGTTCCGTCAGCGACTCCCGGACGGTCATCTTCGGATTCAGCGAGTTGAACGGGTCCTGAAAGATCACCTGGACGTTGCGGCGGTACTCCTTCCAGTCGGCTTTATGGAACTCGGAAACCGGGGTCCCCTTGTAGACGATGTCGCCGGCGGAGCTGTCATGCAGACCGATGAGCGTGCGCAACAGCGTCGATTTCCCGCAACCGCTCTCGCCGATAACGGCGACGGACTCGTTCTCTTCGAGGGTCATCGAGACGCCGTCGACCGCTTGGATCTGCGACGGGTCACGCCGCATTATCACGTCGACGATGTCTCTGTTCCCCTCGAAGTACTTTTTGAGGTTGTTGATCTCCAGTACGGGCTGGTCCGCGCTCATGATCAGTCCACCTCCCCCATCTGCGTGACGCTCTGTCCGCCGGTCTCGCCCTGGGTAGGAGCCGCCTCGGACTGGTACAGCTCGTACGCCTCGTCCTTCCGGACGCAGGCGGTCACGTGGCTCGCGTCGTCGTCGTTGACCGGTTCGCTCGGGGGAGCGCCGGCCCGACACTCGGGAGCGGCCCACGGACACCGGTCGGCGAAGCTACAGAAATCGACATCGCCCATCAGTTCGGGCGGATGGCCCTCGATAACCTCCAGTTCGCGTTTCGGCTCTCGGATGTCGGGAAACGCCTCTTTGAACATGAACGCGTAGGGATGCCGGGGGTTGGCGTGTACCGCATCCGTGGTGCCGCGCTCTGCGATCTGACTGGCGTGCATGATGGCGACGCTGTCACAGGACTCGAAGATCACGCTGATGTCGTGGGTGATCAACAGGACGCTCACGTCGAGCTCCGCTTTCATCCGATCGAGGTACTTGAAGATCTGGTCTTGCATGATCACGTCGAGCGCGGTCGTCGGCTCGTCGGCGATCACAAGTTCCGGCTCGAGGAACAGCGCGAGCGCGATGATCGCACGCTGTTGCATCCCGCCGGAGAACTGGTGTGGGTAGTTGTCAATCCGGCTCTCCTGAAGTCCGACGATGTCGAACGTTTCCTTGAGTTTCTCACGGATCTCCTCGTCCGGCAGGTCCGTATGGACGTTTCCGATCTCCAGTGCTTGGTCGCTGACCCGCTGGAGCGGGTCGAGGCTGCTCATCGCACCCTGCGGGATCCACGAGATCTCCTTCCAGCGGATCCGTTCGCTGAGTTCGCTCTCCGACAGGTCCTGTATCTCCTCGCCGCGGTACTTGATCGAGCCGGCCGATATCTGCCCGTTATCGTCCAAGCCGCCGATGACCGACTTCGCGAGCGTGCTCTTCCCGGAGCCGGACTCCCCGGCGAGCCCGAAGAACTCGCCTTCGGAGATGGTGAAAGACGCGTTCGACACGGCCGTGAGCATGCCGCCGTCGGTCTCGTACTGTACCGTGAGATCGTCAATTTCGAGTAGTGGATCACTCATGTTAGGCAGCGATCGCGTTGTTATCTGCCGTTTCGTCGCCGCCCTCGTAGCCGCGTCCGAACATAAACGTCGCAAGGACCGTGATCGCGATCAGCAGTCCGGGCGGTGCCGACCACCACCATGCAGTTGCCATGTATCCGGAGTTGAACGCGTTCCGAATCATCACCCCCCACGAGGGAACGAACGGATCGGCGACGCCGAGAAACGTGAGGCTCGCTTGAAGCATGATCGCGTATCCGACCCCGAGCGACAGGAAGAACACCGCCATCGGTGCCACGTTGGGAAGGATGTGTTTGAATATGATTCTGGGTGTGCTCGCTCCGCTCGCTTTGGCGACCTGCACGAACGGGTACTGTTTCACTTTCAGCGTCTGTGCCCGGATCACCCTGGCCGCCCCCCGCCAGAGTATCAACCCGATCACCATGATCGAGGGAATGAACCCGACCCCGAGGAAGGTGATGAGCACGATGCCGAACGGGATCAGCGGAACGCCGTACACGAAGTCGGTGAACCGCATCAGCACGGTTTCGGTTCTGCCACCGACGTAGCCGGCGGTCACGCCGATCACCGTCCCGATCGAGAGGATCATACCGCCGCCGATGATCCCCGTAATCACAGTAGGACGCGCGCCCACGAGCAGCCTGCTGAGTACATCGTACCCGTTAAACGTCGTTCCCAACGGGTGTGCGAGTGAGGGTGGTGCCGCTCGTAACATCTCGCCGGTCTGTTCGTTGAAGTGGATCTCTTCGACGCCGTACGGGGCGATCACCGGCCCGAACACCCCCATCAGGAGGATGGTCGAGAGAATCCCGAAGTAGAACGCCGTCATCCGATCGCTCAACATGTTTCGGAGGCCGCCCCAGAAATTTCTGAGAATATAACTGTCGCCGAGCGACGATATGCGCTTTTGATCAGATATTGTGCTCACGAACACGTTATCTGCCACTTTTTTGCCAATGTCCATCAACAGAAACAGGAAAGTCATTGAATAAAAGTGCTATGTATAATGTGCCTAAAACAACCCGGGGGACCTATCGAGTGATCAGCACACTTGTAAGCGCAACTCCGAGAGTATCGCCGAGCGCGTGCCACACGGTCGCGCCGGGCTGCCGAGCGAGCGACGGAGGTCCGTGCCGATTTCGCGACGCCTTTCGGCTTCAGTAGGGCCTCGAAAAGTACGGCGCAGTGTGAAGCGTCAGCGTGCGACCGATCCCGTCGGCCACGGCGGCTCGGTACACCTCGGCGCCCCACGCGACGTCTTCCATCGGCAATCCGAGCGAGGAGCAGATCGACCGCCCCTCGGTCGGAGCCGTGTCCGCTCCCCCGACGATTTCGTGGAGCGTTCGGACGTCGGCGAGGTCGAAACCGCCCTCGTCGTCCTCGACCGCAGCGGCGAACGCGCGAGTGAACGTCCAGCCCACCTGCCGTTCGAACTCCAGAGGGTGGCGTGCGACGTCGCAGACGATCCGGTCGTCGTCGAACGCGTCTAGATCGACGTCCAGGTCCCCCAACTGAATCACTGTCGAGTCCGCCGCCAACCACGAGGCATCGAGCCTCGGCGCCGGGGGCCGTGACGCCGCGGCCACGACGACGTCGGCGCCGGTGACGGCGGTCTTCGGAGAGTCGGTCGGAGTGACCCTCGCGGTGACGCGCTCGTCCATCGCGTCGCGAAACGCCTCCGCTTTCCACGCTTCGGGGTGGTGAATCCGTATCTCCTCTAGCGACTCCAGCGCGCCGTCTAGCGAGAGTGCCGCCGCCTGTCCGTTCGCTCCCGGGCCGAGTATCGCCGCCGTCCTCGCACGGTCTCCTTGGAGGTGCTTCGCTCCAAGCGCCGCCATCGCGCCCGTTCGCATGGTGCTCACGACTCCCGCGTCCATCAGCACCAACGGTCGCCCCGTCTCGGGGTCGCTCAGAACGAGTATCGGGCCCGACTGCGGCGGCGCGTCCTCGTCGGGGCGAGCCGTGACAGAGCCGTACCATTTGACGCCGACGGAGTCGATCTCGCCGCCGACGTACGCCGGCATCGCACCGAAACGGCTCCCGGCCCGTACTCGCCCGGCATCGGGTTCGGCGAGCCCGTCCGGAAACGTCGTCATGTGACCGTGCAGATAATGACCGCGTTCACCCATGACGACGCGGTCCCGATGGTACAGTTCGAAGACGCGTTCCATCCGGTCGACGCACCGGGTCGCGTCGGTCGCACCCGCGTCGATCGTCTCGCCCTGTGAGAGGAACCGCAGGTCCTCGGGACGGCGTGTGTCCATGACTCGATATACAAGCGGACCTCGATATAGCTGTACCGGGCCGACCGGACGGGCTGTCGGCGCCTCACGCGAGACCAGGCGGTCGAGTGGGTCGGTTCCGCACTGGCGTCGGTCGATGTCGGCGGTGCCTCGACGCGGCCTCGATCGGCAATACTTCGTCATACCGATCGATATAGATGCGCTGACGGAACACCTAGGTTCGTGTTGTACCACGAGCCCCTGGCGGACACTGCGGACCAGCTGCGAAGCGGACGAATCGACCTCGACGGGTATCTTGACGAACTCGCGGACCGGGTGAGCGCGGTCGAGCCCGAAATTGAGTCCCTCGTCCCCGAGGACGGTCGATGGGATCGTCTGAGGGAGGACGCGGCTGCACTCGCCGAGCGGTACCCGGATCCGGCTGACAGACCGCCCCTGTACGGGGTTCCCGTCGGAGTAAAGGACATCTTCCACGTCGACGAGCTGCCGACGCGAGCCGGATCGGCGCTGCCGCCGGAAACGCTTACCGGCGAACAGGCCGCTTCGGTCTCCGCGCTTCGGGACGCAGGCGCGCTCGTGTTCGGGAAGACGGTGACGACCGAGTTCGCACACATGTCACCCGGTCCGACGCGGAACCCGCACGACACGGGGCGGACCCCGGGTGGATCGAGCAGCGGGTCGGCGGCGGCGGTCGCGGCGGGGCTCTGCCCGGTCGCGTTCGGAACGCAGACGATCGGATCGGTGATCCGGCCAGCGGCGTTCTGTGGGGTCGTCGGATACAAACCGACCTTCGGGCGCATTTCGACTGACGGTGTCATTCCGCTGTCGACGTCCGTCGACCACGTGGGGACGTTTACTCAGGACACGGAGGGAACCGCGCTCGTGGCGTCCCTGCTGTGTGACGGGTGGCGACCGTTACCGCCGCCGTCGACGACGCCGACCATCGGCGTTCCGGACGGTCCCTACCTCGAACAGGCGTCGGACACCGGTCTGAAAGCGTTTGAGGAGCATCTCGACCGGTTGGTCGCGGCGGGATACGACGTGGTTCGGGTCGATGCAATGGCGGATATCGACGCGGTCAATGAGCGACACCAACGGCTCGTCGCCGCCGATGCCGCCGTCGCACACGAGGACTGGTATCGGGTGCACGGCGACGAGTACGCCGACGAGACGAGCGAGCTGATATCGGAGGGAATGGAAGCGACGATGGAGACTGTCGCGGTCGGACGGCGGAGCCGCGATGAGCTTCGCGCCGACCTGACGGCGCTGATGGATCGACACGGGCTCGACCTGTGGATTGCGCCTCCCGCTCCGGGACCGGCTCCGGAGGGGATCGATAGCACCGGCGATCCAGTCATGAACCTCCCTTGGACGCACGCCGGGCTACCGACGGTGACAGTCCCGGCGAGCGAGACCGACGAGGGGCTCCCCCTCGGCGTTCAGTTCTCGGGTCGCTTCGACGCTGACGAGGACGTTATCCGGTGGAGCCACGGCATCGCTGAGACGCTCGCGAGCGAGTGAGTCCGCACCGTGGACGCGGGTCAACACGTCTCTGCGTTCGCGTTCCGCGGCGGAGGGTGACCCTGTCTGTCGAACCCGTTACGCTGCGCCCAGTTCGACGACGGGATTCAATCGAGACCGGTTACGCATCAGTGGTGGCCGTCGCGAGCACGGCGTTCGCGACGGTGTTCGCGGCCCGATAACAGTCGTCCCAACTCGTGTACTCCTGAGGAGTGTGACTCTTTCCGTCCTCGCTGACCGCGAACACCATTCCCGTGTCACAGACGTCGGTCAGGTGAGACGCGTCGTGGTTGCCGCCGCTGAGCAGGCGCAGGGTCTCGTAGCCGAACTCATCGGCGACGTGCTGGACCGTCTCGACGCATCGGTCGTCGAACTCGACGCTCGCGGTCCGAGCGGTCTCTTCGACTTCGTGTTCGACTCCCTCTCTCACCGCCGCCGCGCGCGCTTCCTCGGACAACCGGTCGATGGCTCGATCGAGGACGTCATCCGAGGGATCGCGGACGTCCCACGTGACGGTGGCAGTCTCCGGAATGATGTTGATCGAGTCCGGCTCGACGGCGACCGACCCGACCGTTCCAACCGTTCGCTCCCCGAGTGCCCCCGGGAGCCGTCTGATATTGACGAGGAGTTCTGCGGCCGGCACGCTGGCGTCGTACCGCAGGTGCATCGGCGTGCTTCCCGCGTGGTTGGCTTCGCCGCTGAACGTCACCTCCCCCCACGAGAGTCCGACGACCCCCGTGACGACGCCGACATCGCTCCCGCTTTCCTCGAGATACGGCCCCTGCTCGATGTGGAGTTCGTAGTACGCCTCGTACTCCTCGGCAGGTTCCGCCGGGGCATCGCCCCGATATCCGATCCGTTCCAACTCGTCGAGCAGGCGGACCCCGTCGCGATCTGTCCGCTCGTACTCGGCCTGTAAATCGAACTCGCCGGACCAGACCCCGCTTCCCTGAAGCCCCGGCTGGAAGCGGGACCCCTCCTCGTTGGTCCAGTTGACGATCTCTATCGGATGCGCCGTTTCGCGCTGCTCGTCGCGGAGCGTTCGAAGCAGCTCGAGCGCCGCGACGACGCCCAACTGACCGTCGTAAATTCCGCCGTTCGGCTGTGAATCCAAGTGGGATCCGACGAGCACGGGGTCCGCGTCCGGATCCGTCCCCGGGCGACGACCGAACACGTTACCGAACTCGTCGATCCGGACCGTCAGGTCCAGTTCCCGCAGTTGGTCGACGAACCAGTCTCGAGCGGCTTTGTCGGCATCCGTGAGCGCTAGCCGGTGGAGTCCGCCGTCCTCGGTGCTGCCGATCGTCGCCTGCGTTTCCATCGCGTCCACGAGGCGACCTCTGTCGAGTACAACAGTCACGGCTTCCGCAATACAGACTGTAGATATAATACTGTCGACCAGCCAGATCATCGACGCCGAAGGGCCGCTCCTCCGAGCGACGGGCCGTTCGAGTAGCGGTCCGCCAGACACACCTCCCTGGATCGGCCGTTCCGTGTGGTCCGTTCCGGCCACAGCGAGTGGTTCGCTCCGGGAGAACGCCGTCGAGAGCCGTTTTCGGCCCGTCAGAAGTCGTTCTGTTAATCCGAACGGCAATTCGCTTAGTCGATAGGAACGCACACTATTTTTGCGTTCTCCTCTATCTTATTGACTGAACGTAGTGTTTCACACAGATACGATAGATGATAATAGGTGTTGATGGCGATATTATTCATCATATGCGAACCACTAAGTAACCGGTCGAACGAATAGCGATATGACTCAACGAACCGCGCGAAACGGCTCGGGGACGCGACAGACGGTGTCGAGGTCGTTCGAGGTGATCGAACTCCTCGAGCGAGAGGAGTGCCTCGGCATCACGGAGATCGCCGAGGAGATCGGACTCGCCAAGAGTACGGTCCACGCCTATCTCAAAACGCTCGAACAGTGCGGGTACGTCGTTCAGGAGGAAACGAAGTACAGACTCGCATACAGAGTGTCGCTGCTGGGGGAATCGGTCCGGAAGCAGAGCCGGCTCTTCGTGATCGGGCGTGATGAGATCGACAACCTTGCGGACGAAACCGGGCTATACGCCCACCTTTCCGTGGAAGAAGAGGGCAAGGGGATCAATCTGTATCAGTCGAAGGGAGACGCGGTCGAAAGGTACGACTACCAGAGCAAGAAGGTACAGAAACCGGATCACCTCCACGTGACGGCCACGGGCAAAGCCATACTCGCATCGCTTTCGTCGGAGACCGCCGAATCGATCCTCGACGCTCACGGACTCCCGAGACGAACGCCCCAGACGATAACCGACAAAGAGACCATGCTCGACGAGCTGGCGACGATCAGAGATCGAGGGTACGCGTACAACGACGAAGAGGAAATCAAGGGCTTTCGGGCAGTCGGTGTTTCCGTCTGTAGTCCGAGCGGCGAGGTACTCGGCGCGATCAGTGTCTCTGGCCCGAAAAGTATGCTCGAGAGCAATCGGTTTCGGGACGCAATTCCAGAAGTGGTGACCCGGACCTCGAATCTCATCGAAGTCACGCTCAACATGTCGACCGATTACGCACCCGATGACACAGAGAGGTAATCTCAGGACGTATTTCCGGGGGGTGACGACCGGCTGTTCTGAATACCCGAACAGCTGTCTTGGAAATAGTATTACAGCCGTACGACTGTAACACTAGTGCCGAACGTCTCCAGTCCGCGTTTCGGTCCAGTGTGCTCACGCTCGGAGAAAGAGATGCTGCCGGTCGTCGCTGTACTCGCTGCGGTCCGTGGGACTTTGTCCACCTGTGCGGCGGCGATTCCGCCGGTCGCCGTCGCATGCTGACAGCGGTCCGGGGTGGAGGGGCCCGGTGCTCCCGAGCGCACATCCGAAAAATTCCAATTAATTATATTATATATTAATCTGATAATTTGTCTTGTATGAGCGACCGATTCATCTCGATGATCCTCGGAGCGATGTGATCTCCCGGGAGGTACCCGGGATCATACTGTCCGTTACATCAGCAATGCTCGAAATAATACTATTTCGACGCTGATAGCGCTAAAGTGTCCGTATTCAAAGAGACAACAAAGCGATGGACTTGCTCTACGGTGATTTCACGCCGTTTTCACCTGTCTCTCGTATCGTACGAGAAGAGCCATTAGAACCGCGGATAACGCACTATGAACGAATACACGGATGACCGAGACAAGTCCTCCCCAGAGTCGACCTCAAGACGGTCCAAGCCCTCCGAGAATAATGCCGATCGGCGACAACTTATATATAATAAAACATATGATTTACTGTAATACCCTAAAATTTTATATATTTCCGGACCGCCCAGGCCGAGTCATGTTTCCGTGACTAAGTACTGAATCGGGGCTGTGTCGATCGGGGGATACAGCGTGTTCCTCGCGGCAGCAAATAGCGGCGCGGTCGCGGCGCCTGCGTGCCGGTCCGGAGTTGCTCAGCGGTGGAAATCGACCGTGTGCGGTCCGCTGTCACGCTCGACCCGTGTCACGCTCGGTTCCGTCCGCGCGACGGGCGCACCGTTCCGGAGCACGAGCGTTCTGGGCGCTCGGGTTCGAAGCGCGTTGAACGCGTCGGGGCTGTCGTACACCACGAGCGATCCCTCGTTCCCTTCCTCGAGCCCATAGTCCGTCACGCCGAACACCGACGCGTTGGCGTCGGTCAGCATCTCCCAGAGGGCTGCGACGTCGTCGTGGCCGGCCATGTGCGCGTAGTGGACGAGGATGAACGCGGCGTCGAGCGGGTCGGCGACGCCGTAGTGGTACCACGGATCGAGCACGGAGTCGTGCCCGATACCCACGGTGACGCCCGCCTCCCGGAGTTCGTCGATGCGGGTGTGTCCGCGCCGCCGCGGGTAATCGTCGTAGCTCCCCTGCAGGACGGAGTTGTCCGGCGGGTTCGTCACGACGCTGACGCCGCTGTCGGCGATCAGCGAGACGACCTTCGCCGCGTAGGCGTTGTTGTACGAGTGCAGCGCCGTCGCGTGGCTCGCCGTCGTGCGGTCACCGATCCCGCGTTTGAGCGCTTCGCTGGCGAGCACCTCGGTGAACCGGGAGTTCGGGTCGTCGGTCTCGTCGATGTGCAGATCCAGCGGTCGGTCGTGGCGCTCGGCGAGGTCACAGGCGATCTGCACGCTCTCGACGCCGTCCTCTCGCGTGTGTTCGTTGTGCGGGATCGCGCCGATCACGTCGGCGCCCATCTCGACGGCATCGGTCAGGAGGTCTTCGTGGGTCTCGTCGGTCAGGATCCCGTCCTGCGGGAACGCGACGACCTGCAGGTCAACGATGTCGGCGACCGCGGACTCGAGCTCGAGGAGCGCCTCGACCGTCGTCAGCGACGGGTCCGTCGTATCGGCGTGGGTCCGAATCCGCGTCACGCCGTGGGCCGCGTACCACTCGACGGTCCGCGTCGCGCGCTCGACGATGTCGTCGACGGAGATGTCCGCTTTGTACTCCGCCCAGATCTCGATCCCCTCGGCGAGCGTCCCGCTGGTGTTCCACCGCGGGTCGCCGGCCGTCCCGGTCGCGTCGAGGTGGAGGTGCGGTTCGACGAGCGGTGGCGTCACCAGCCGTCCGGCGGCGTCATAACGGCGGTCCGCCGGCACACCGTCTCGATCGGCCTCCCCGGCAGGCACGATCCGGCCGATCTCGCCGTCCGTGATGACGATGTCTCTGGCTGCCCCGTCCAGCGTCCGACACTCAGTCACGAGATACTCCGTCATACGGGGTGGTCTCCAGAAGTGTAGATATAGCTGTTGTTTGCTCCCGTGAATCAAATGTCGCCGTACTCCCGAGGTTTATACCTGCGAAATCGCAGGGGGAAGTATGGCAGCCGAGGATAAACGATCAGTAATTCGTCAGTTCGTATTCGGTGACGAGGAGTTGCCGGATCCCGACTACCCGATCGACCACGTGCCGCCGGACGAACGCAAGGGCCTCGTCAGCATCTCCGCGGTTCTCCTCGGGTTCGTGTTCTTCGCCGGCACGCTGTGGGCGGGCGCCGGCGTCGGCGCGGCGATGGGGTTCGGGCCGATGTTGACGGCGATGGCCGTCGGCTACCTGATTCTGGGGGTGTACGTCGCGACGCTCTGTGGCATCGCCGCGAAAGCGGGCTTGACGACGGTCTTACTGGCGCGCTACAGCTTCGGACGCTGGGGGGCCAAGTTCGCTGACCTGCTGCTCGGTGGGACACAGGTCGGCTGGTTCGGCGTCACGATTCCGCTCATTGCGATCCCGACCGCGAAGTTCTTCGAGCTTAATACGCCGACCTTCAGCGCGATGCTGATCGTGGTCTGGGGCGTCTTGCACCTCGCGACGGCGTACTTCGGCTACGAGGGGATGGAGAAGCTCTCGCTCGTCGCCGTCCCGTTCCTGGTCGTCGTCGGGCTGCTTTCGATCGGCATCGCGACCCAAGACGCGGGCGGGCTCGACGGCCTGCTCGGCCAGACCGGCACCGGCGAGATGGGCTTCGCCGCGGCCGTGACGATCGTCGTCGGCACGTTCATCAGCGGGGGGACGCAGGCGCCGAACTGGGCGCGGTTCGCCGTGAACTCGAAGATCGGGTTCTGGGCGGGACTGATCGCGTTCCTCGTCGGGAACGGCTTCCTGTTCATCTCCGGCGCCGTCGGCGGCGTGGTATACGACGTGACGCCCGCCGGCGACCTCTACGAGGTCCTCGCCGCACAGGGGCTCGCCGCGGTCGGGCTCATCGCGCTGATACTGAACATCTGGACGACGAACGACAACGCCGCGTACGCGTTCGGCGTCGCCGGCAGCGAGGCCTTCGAATTCGACCGGAAGCGACCGTTCGTCTTGGCCGGCGGCGCGATCGGTATCGGGCTCGCGTTAGTGGGTGCCGACGGTCTGCTGCTCCCGTGGCTCTCCACGCTCGGCCAGTACGTCCCGCCACTCGGCGGGGTCATCATCGCCGACTTCCTGCTGTGCTGGAAGATGGACATCCCGAAGATGAAGGACGTCCGGTTCACCGGCGTTCGCTGGATCGCGGTCGGCGCGTACGCGGTCGGCGCGCTGGTCGCGGTGCTCACTGCCGGGCAAGTCGTTCCCGGCGTCGCCGCGCCACAGGTGCTCCCCGGCCCGGCGGGAGCGGCGTTGAACGGCCTTCTCGCATCGTTCGTCGCGCACACGCTCGCGTACTACCTCCTCGAACGGCGCGGATTCGTCCCGGGACACGAGGTTGCGGCAAACGCGGACCGGCTCTGAGGGGAGACCGCTTCCGGGAGCGACGTGACGCGCTGAGACACGCCGGGTGGTGGCGTTGCCGGGAGAGTGGAATCGGATCGTCTTCTCACGAGGAACTCGCACCGTCGTTTTCAGCGACGAGTGTCGAATAGACGGCACCGACGGAGGGGTGCAGTCCGGTGAAACACTGGCGTGGTATACCGAACAGCTCCGAGCGCGTCGTCGTCTCGTCGGCCGGTCTGCGACCGTCCGTCACCCTACTTCGATCGTCTCGACGTATCGGAGGAAGGCTTCTAGCACTTGATTCTTCGTGTAGTGGATCACTTCTGAGTCGGCGTCGTACTGGATGATGCCGGCGTCTTGGAGCCTCGGGAGGCGGACGTGGACGAGTTCCATCCGGACTTTCTCGCGTGACGGCGCATCGCGGACCGGTAGCGACCGATCGATACTGTGGACTTCCTCAACGAGCTGATCGAGTGGAATCTCTTCGGCCGACTGGCTCTTCAAGTTGTACAACAGCGTGCGCCGGCGCGGGGACGTCACTAGTTCCAGCAGTGTCTCGAAGGAGTACCGCATCGGCACTGCTTCGGAGCGGTTCGGATCGGTCTTTGCCGTTCCGCCCGGCGGCGGCGTCGTCGAACCGAACGTCGGTGCCGTCGTCGTTCTCTCGTGCTCGATCGGGATCCAGCCGTCGTCCGAGGAATACTCGATCACCGACTCGTACAACGGTCGAAGCGTCGCTACCGTCAGTGTGGGGAGGTCGGTGTCCGTCTCGCGTCGCCAGATCGACAGTCGATCCGTCGGGGACGCCGTGAGAGTGACAGACAAGACGTTGGTCTCAGCGGGCGGATCCCGGGTCAACAGATCGACGCAGGCACCGTTATCGGTCGGACCGAGCAACGGAGCGAGAAGGAGAATAGACGACGAGTTGGCGACGTAGTTGTTGAGTGTCTGTGGCGAATCCGTCATTGGCTCGTAATTGATAACCGATTAACAAGAAATCGGTGTTCCACCTCAGATACTGATACTGATCGGTACCCGGCCTCCGGTCATATCCGTTTCGGGGCGAGATCGAGTGGAGGATCCCGCCAGAGCCCGGATATGAACCGCAGTCGTGCCGGTGGTCTGGGGTCGTTCACTGGATATTCAAAGGCGAATCCTTTTCATCGGGTCGACAGAGTGTCTCCTATGACAGAGGGGTTACAGCCAACCGAGGAATACGACGGGGGGCTGCGGGTCAAACTGCTCGACGATGACGCCGGGATCCGAGAGATTCCATGCTCCTCGTATACAGACGCGATAGCGGTGGTGAAAGACCGTCGGTACGACGTCACTGCGGCGAAGATCATCGATCGAGACGGCGAGGTCGTCTTTACGTCTGCCGAGATGGATATCGACGTCTGGGAATCGATCTGGCGACGGGAAAAGCGCCGTGAAGCGCTGAACGTGGAAGAACGAGCGTGTCCGTACGACAGTCTCTCGTGTTTCCCTGATGATCTCTGCGTGCGGTGTGAGATAGATACCCTGCAAAACACAGTCTCTCGCGATTAACCAACGGGCCAGACACTCAGGTGGTTCGTCGTGAGTGAAGATCCGACGAACGGGTCCGAAACACCTCTGGACGGCGGCTTCATGTCCGTGGTGAATCTCGATTCGGCTGTCCCGTTCGGTCTCTCGGCTAGGCGTGGTTACGCCCACGGCGACAGCGGCTCCCCCGTCGTGATCCGCTCGTCGGCGAGAAACCGGTCGTGGAGGACGCAAGTGACGACGGCCACGACCGCCGCGCCGATTCCGGCGACCCCGACGGCGGCGGTAAGCAGGTTCCCGGCACCGGTCAGGTAGACCAGCGAGAGCGAGCCGACCGCGTTGAACGATCCGTGGAAGAACGTGGCGGCGAGGACGGACCGCGCCCGGACGGTCAGGTACGTGAACACCGGCGACGCGGCGACGGTCCAAACAGTCATCGTCGCGACGCCCGCTATCGGTGCCTCCGGGAAGTTGTGACCCTGAAGTATGATCGGCGCGTGCCAGACCCCCCAGACCGCGCCCGTGACGCCAGAGAGCCGCCAGAACCCCAGCGTCGAAAGCTCCGTCAACAGCAGCCCGCGCCAGCCGAGTTCTTCCCCGAGAGCCGCGACGGCGTTGATCGTCACCCCGGCGACGAGCCCCTGCCCCACGAACAGGACGATCGGCGGAACCGGGAGCCCCTCAAGAAGGGCGAGTGATCGCTCGATCTGCTCCTCGGAGAATCCCTGCTCGGCGAGGAACGCGCCGTAGTCCGTCGTGATGGAGATGCCCGGGAGTGCCACCCCGATTCCGAGGGTCGCGGCCAGGAGCGCGACCGGGGCCAGCCACGCCACCACGCTCCAGCGGAGCCGCCCCCGGACGAGACCAATGCCGGCACGGACCGGCTCCCCGGTCCGCAGCTGGACCACGACCGCGGCGACCCCGGGAGCCCACATGAAGAAGATCACCACGAGCACGGTGCTCGCAATCGTGTTGTACTCGACGCCGACGAGATACAACGCGGCCGCCGCAGTCCACGAGATGCCGAACGCGAGCGCGACGAACGCAGCGATCTTTCCCTTGTCGACCGCCGAACCGCCTCGACGGTGCTTCGTCTCCTCCCGAATGGAATCCGGTTCAGACATGTTACTGAGTTATAAACCGACCTCGGCTCTCGGCTCGAAGAACCGGCTCACGACGGGAGACACGGACCCGATCCCGACGTGGGTCCCCCGACGCACGACACGGAGTCCGCTCACCGGAGGCCGGGATCCACAAACGGGACCACGATGACTACCTCCGCTCGAACCTCGGACTTCACTCATGTTCGCCACGTTACGCGTCGAGGTAGTAATAAATAACAGTCAGCGTGGCGTCTGTCCCCCACCATAACACCGTTTCGGTGAACAAAACTACTGTGCTTCTCAAGCGCAGCGGCACCGGAGGTTCACGGGGTCTCTGTTCAGCATATCGCTTGCAGCGATCAACCGTTTCGGACGAGAGGACGACTGAAAAAGAGGATTTCAACAGCGTCTGTCCGAAGCTGCTGCACGTGCGCTGCCTATTCCTCGCATCCATCGAAGCCTCTCACCGGTTCCACGAGGACGATCAGCTCAGATCGGCTCGGCGGAACCAGAGATACCCGACGAGAAGCGGGGCGACAGCCCAGGCGAACAGGATAAGCACGAAGACCGTTGGATCAAGATAGCCGGGTGTCGGGCCAGCGAGCCGCCCTTCCACTGCAGTTCCACCGAGCAACAGCCGTTGGACGAGCGCGTTGTACGCTCCGGTCGGACTGAACCCCTGCACGAGGAGGAACCACGCGGGTACAACTGTGCCAGGCGTCTCACCAGTGACCAGCACGTGACCGATGAAGGGAACCAGATCCCAGAGGAGCGTCGACCCGAGGTACGCCGTGATCGCCACGGTCATCGCCCGACCTCGTGTCGCCGTAACGGCCGAGATCCCGATGGCGACGCCGACGAATGAAACGCCGAGAAGGACGGTCAAAAGTGTGGTTCCGAGGAACGCTCCCACTGGGAGCCCACCGTAGAGAACCGCCGTGACGACGCCCGAAACCACGAACCCCAGCGCGAGTCCGATGGCGACGACACCACTCCGACCGAGAAACTTCCCGAGGAGCACTTCGCCCCGCGACGGCGGGAGTCCAAGGATCACCTTCAGGCTCCCCGATTCCCGCTCGCCGGCGATCGCGAGATAGGCGGCGATCAGCGCCATGATCGGGACGAGGAGTCCCGCGAACTGCGACGCGCCGCCGATAGCCATCTCGGCGCCGCCGATAGCCGTCTCGGCACCGCCTTCGACGTCGGGAATGAGCAGCGAGATGCCCGCCGACAGCGACGTCATCACGGCGATGATTCCGACGATTCCCCAGATCATTCGCGACCGGAGGGCGTCGGCGAATTCTTTTCGAGCGATCGTCAGCCAGATCGCGGTTGGCGTCATCGCTTCCCCTCCGAGTCGGTGACTCGCGTGGGTGCGTCACCGGTGTAAGCGCTGAACAGATCCTCCAACGATGACTCCTCGATCGTCACGTCAAGAATTGCGGCGCCGTCCTCGCGTACACGGTCAATCACGTCGACTTTGGCGGTGACGTCGTCGACACTGACTCGAATCGTCCGGTCATCGACTACGACATCGGAGACACCGACGATCTCCGCGAGGGTCAGCGATTCCGGGACGGTATTGACGGTAAGCGTTACCGTTGATTCCGTTCCGAGCGCGTCACGAAGCCCGTCGATCGAATCGATAGCGACGAGTCTGCCGCGGTCGAGTATCGCGACGCGGTCACAGACGGCTTCGACCTGACTGAGAATGTGGCTGGAGAAGAAGACGGTCTTCCCCCGGTTAGCGTGGTCTCTGGCGATCTCGCGGACGAGGCGAACGCCGTTAGGGTCGAGTCCCGATGACGGCTCGTCGAGTATCAACAGGTCGGGATCGCCGACGAGAGCAATCGCGAGGGCTAATCGCTGCATCATCCCCTTCGAATAGCCACCGACGACACGGTCAGCGGCTGTAGCGTCGAGACCGACTCGATCGAGGAGGTCGTCGACAGCGTCGTCGGACCGTTTCAACGAAATCGCATACTCTAGGTGTTTGCGACCGGTGAGGCGGTCGTAGAGTCCGTATCCGTCCGGGAGAATACCGACTCGTTCGTGGATTTTCCTCGTCTCCGTTTGGGCATCGAGACCGAGGACGGTTGCACTCCCAGCCGACGGGCGGACGTAGTCCATGATCACGTCGATCGTTGTGGACTTTCCGGCGCCGTTCGGCCCGAGAAAGCCGAATATCTCGCCCTCGTAGACGGTCAGATCGAGATCCTCAACAGCGAGAACGTCCGTTCCGTAGCGTTTCGTCAATCCGACCGTCTGAATGGCGATCGCCTCGTCATCGGCTGATTCCATCGACTCAGACAACGCATGAGAATGAGTTTCCATACCGTCCGTACAGGCACATCTGTCAAAATCTTATGGTATTGTCGCTTCCTGGGAATCAATTTATGAGTGAAACGACATCGGTAGTGTATGACATCTCTGAGGGAGTCGGAGACGTCGGCACGTCGGGCCTCCCGTCGTCTGGTTCCTATCGCGATTCTCTGGACGGCGCTCGCGCTCGTCGCGCTGGTGGTTACTCCGCTGATACTGCGGACGACGACGCCGATCTTCCACGTTTTCTGGTTGGTTGTTCCGTTACTCAGTCTCGTTCGACATCGCGACACCGACCGTATCGCATTCCGGACTCCCGACCGTGAGCAGGGGCTTCGAACAGCGGTCGCCGCAGGTATCGCGTATGGGATTCTGCTCGTCCTCGTTGAACCGTGGAGCGGTGTCTATGATCGCTTGCTCGTCCTCGCACTCGAAGGTCCGGATCCAACGTTCGCGTGGGTAGTCCGGATCGATGGGTTGGGTGGATGGGTTGGGCTAGCGCTGTTCGGCGGCTTCGTGACGCTGTATAGCGAGGAACTGTTCTTCCGAGGCTGGTTGCTACAGTCGTTAAACCGCCGGACCCGACCGAGAGTGGCAGTCGTCGGCCAGGCGGTCGTATTCACCGCTTTTCAATCAATCCCGGTCTTCTTTTTCGAACCGCTCCAGGCTGCGCTGTATCTCCTCGTATACGCCTTCGGGCTCGGCGTGATCGTCGGCGCGGCCGCCCAACGAACACAAAGCATCTGGCCGGGGTTGGTCGTCGTGACTGCCGCGAACCTCGTTCTCACCGCAATACTCGTCTGAAACCGCCGTACGGAACCAGTCGAACCGTCGCATTCGAGTCTTGTCCAGAGCGTGAGAGCAACCCGTGGACGAACCTCGTCTTCGCGTCGGCGCCGGGAAGACGCTCCGGACCTCGGTTGTTAACTCTGAGAACGTCGTGACAGTACACGCCTACTTGGTTGATCGTATCGCTGCAAGCGCACCGATCCGGGGGGCAGCTCTCGGTGCGGGGTTTCCGCGAACGGACCGGGTTGCCCAATCGTGGAGAGAGTCACGGCGAGGAAGTAGGGAGAGGGAGGCCCAACTATCGGCGGGCGGGTCGCGTTGCCCTCGACTCGCGGCGGCCGAGGCGAACGTTCAATGAACATACCGGGCAAAGGCAATACGAGAGCGATGCGGACACCACAGAACGACGGCGAAACCCCGACCGACACCGACGGCTGACCCGCTGGAACGCGCCGGCGTGTCCTCCGATTTCTGGGGGGACTCGGCGCGGCGGGCGTCATCGCTGGGGGCGGGTGGCTGCGACGCACCCAGTACCTCCATGCCGACCGTGACCGCACTGACCTCGGCGGTCGGCCGCGGAGGGACCCTCGCGTCACCGGGCCGAATGCTCGGCGAGTTCCGTCGAGTCGATATCAGTGCGTCCTCGACGGGTCCAGTGACCGTCGTGACCAGACCGGGCTCCAGGCGTCCATTCGCTTCGGCGACGGTACCTGCTGGCGCGGCGTCGCCGGACACGCCGACCACGACCGCCAACGACAACTCGGCGCGGCCCACCACCTCTACATCGGGAGCGTCACGAAACTGTTCACAGCCACACTCGTCCTCCGTCACATCCAACGCGGCGTGGTCTCACTCTCAGATTCGATCGATAACTGGGTCGATCTGGACGACGACAGTGGAATCACCGTTCGAATGCTCCTTAACCACACCAGCGACGTCCCGAGCTACACCGAAGATCCTTGGTTCATCGCCCGGTACTTCGGTCGTCCGACGAAACGGTGGACCCCGACCGAACTCGTCGATGTCGTTCGGGGGGACAGCCTCCGCTTCCGACCCGGTGCGCGTCACGAATACTCGAACTCGAACTACCTCCTCCTCGGCGTCGTCCTCGAACGCGCGACGGGAACCCCGTACCGAGATCTCCGCGGCCAACTCGTCCGCGACGAGCTCGGACGCGATCGGACGTACTATTTAGGATACCCCGCGACTGCACCGATCGCGAACGCCTACGACGAATCAATCTTCAAAATCGGTCGGAGCGACCTCACGGGATTCCGTACGTCGCTCGAAACGGGCGCATACGCCGCTGGCGGCATCCTCTCGACAGCCCCGGACGTCACCGAAGTCGTGAACGATCTCTTCAACGGCCGCGTCCTCGACGAATTGACCCTCGCCGAGATGCGGACGTTCATTGACGCCCCCGACAAGGACGTCACGACCCAGGGGGAGTACGGCCTCGGCCTCAGACATCTCCGCATCGACGGCGAGGACCTCTACGGGCACACCGGCACCATCCCGGGGTACTCCGCGGTCGCCCTGCACCACGAAGAGCCCGAATACACGATCGCCGTCCTCAGCAACGTCTCTACGGTCGACCAAACAGGAATCTACGGCGCTCTCCAACGTCTCACTCTCGAGGAATACTACTAACGCACTCACCGTCGAATTTCGCTCGGGTCCCGGAGGAGTGTGAACGCGCCGATGTGAGACGTCGTCGGGGTCGTCCAGGCGCCTCGATCGGCTCTCGGACCGCGTCCTGACAACCATAGATAACATTCATGGCAGTCCTCTGAGTGCGTGCAGGTATGCCAGTATCGAAGCGAGTGTCGACGCAGGAACTGCTCGGTGCGGTCGTCGTGATCGTCGGGATCATACTCTTGCTCGACACTACCGGCGTCGCCGAAACGGGACCGCTTCTTATCTACGTGCCGTCGCTTTTCGTCCTTTTCGGTCTGTACGCGCTGGTCCAAAGCGGATTCCGAAACCTGTTCGGCCCGCTCTTGCTGATCGTGCTGGCCGGTGCCTGGCAAATAGCGGCGCTCGACCTCGTTCCGGAGGCCGACCTGGTCTCCTTCTGGCCCGCTCTCATCATCCTCTTTGGCGTCTCACTGCTACTGGGGCGGCTGCGAACGAAAGCGGTGGAGGTCGGCGATCAAAGCGTGGACGGCATCGCCGTCTTCGGCGGTCGGAACGAGCGCGTGACTTCCTCGCGGTTCACCGGTGCGGACCTGACCGCGATCTTCGGCGGGTACGAACTCGATTTGCGTGATGCCGAGGTGGCCGACCGTCCGGCGCGGATCAGCGCCGTCGCGATGTTCGGCGGCGTCGACGTCATCGTTCCCCGGAGGTGGAACGTGCGCCTCGACGTGTTACCGATCTTCGGCGACGTAGAGGACGAACGCCCGCGACGCAAAGAGGAACACGAGGAGATCGACCTAATCGTGACCGGCTTCGTCGCCTTCGGCGGGATCAGCGTGAACGACTGACGGCGGTCTCAAAATCGTTTTTAACTCCGTTCGAAGCGGACTCCAACCTCCCCGTCGCTCTTCGAGATCGCCGGATCGGGGGAACTCCCCATGGTTCCCTTCGGACCGCGGTACCGGGCGACTGGATAGCCCGCTGTGGTCGTGGCGGCTCCCGAACCGCCGGAAGGAACCGGCGGATCTGTCGTCTCCGAGGACGGTCGGACGCCGGGAGGCCCGCTGACCGTCTCCCGGCGACGTCTCGAAGCTCGGAAGCGACACCCGGCCGTTGACCGCACTCACCGACCCTTCGTCAGCCGTTCCGTGGAAGAGCCGGTGGGTGACTCGCTGAACGACTCGTCGAACGTCGTCTGTCGATCGCTGGGACCCGACCGTCGCCGGGTCCGGAACGAGTCGAGGAGTTCCGAGGCGAGTGCGCCCAGTCCCAACAGCAGCGCACCGAAGACGAGGAATCCGCCCAAGACCGGGACCGCGCCCAGAATGGCGAACCCGACGAGGCCGGCCGCGAGCGCCAGCCACCGGTCGTCTCGTCCGGCCAGTCGGAGAACCCATGCACCCACGGCATACTGGCCGTAGACGATCCCGACCCAGACCGCGAGTCCGAACGCGACGGCGCCGAGGAGGGCGAGCGGAATGCCGATGACCGTGATAGCGATCAGGGCCAAGAGAACCGGACCGCCGACGAGCGTCAGCAGTCCGACCCCGCCGGTTTTCGCGGGCTCGTCGGAGACACGCCCCGCGACTCTCGCCGAGAAGGCCGGGAAGAGAGTGAGCAGAACGGCCCCGAGCACGAGATTCGCGAGGAGGCTGTAGACCCACGTCAGCCAGTTGGGGAACGCGAAGGTGCCGACGTTGCCCCGGAGGGTCGAATCCTCCACGACGCCGCCCGCGACCGTCGCGGCGGGATCTTGCGTGAACCGGGCGGCCTCGTAGCGGAACTCGCCACCGATATCCGCGTTCGGTCCAAGCACGATCGTCTCAGCGCCCACACGGACGTCGCCGTCGATCCGACCGTCGATGCGGACGTATTCAGCGCCCACACGGACGTCGCCGCCGATCGTGGCGGTCTCGGTCACTTGGACGTTTCCGCTGCCGGCACTGACGTCGCCGCCGACCACGCCGTCAACGCGGACGTCTCCGGCGGCGCCGGAGATCGACCCATCGACGCGCCCACTCTCGGCAACGAAAATCGTCCCGGCGGCGCCGGAGACGTCACCCGTGACGGTTCCTCGGACCACGATGCTCCCCGCGAGTGCGTCGACGCTGGAGACGGTCTGGCCCTCTTCGACGACAACGGTACCCGACGCCCCCTGAACGGGCTGCGCCGCCGCGACGCCCGTCGCCGTCGAAAGGACGAGCACCGCAACGAGGGCGACCACGACGCCTCGGCGTCCCGCCGTCCCGAGTGATGGGATCATGCCTCACATGTCGACCTAAATGGTTAAAAAATTGATGTGCATCCCCGCCGAGGTGAGACGCACCGGTCCTCGCTCCAACCGCCGTGACCCGGGGGAACACACCGTTCCACGGCGAGAGGGGTCGCCGCTCATCAGTCCCGGAACACCGGCGCTCCAGGTTCAGGTCGCTCTGACGGCCCTTCGAAAGACCGCGGCACCTCGCTAGTCGAACACGGGTGAGTCGCGGTGGTGGTCGACGGCCCGGTCGAGCCACTCGTCGACCAGGTCGGTCGGCTCGTCGAGGAATTCGAAGGGGTCGCCGGTTCCGTACCCGTCGAGATCCACCGTTCGACCCAGCGCGCCTTCGAAGACGCCGAGGGTAGCGAACGAGAGGTGTGCGGGCTGGTAGCCGCCCTCTTGGATCAGCGCGAGCGCCCCGTCGGCAGTCTCGTCGGCGAGGGTTCGGACCCGATCGCCCATCCGCCGGAACCCCTCGCGGGTCACGATGTTTCGCCCGTTCATGTCCGCCGGACCGGCGTCTTGGCCGGCGCTGACGAGGACGAGGTCGGGGTCGAACCCCGCGACGGCCGGTTCGACGACTCGGTCGAAGAACGCCTCGTAGCCCCGGTCTCCGGTGCCCGGCGGAAGCGGGACGTTGAGCGTGTATCCCTCGCCGTCGCCCTCGCCGAACTCCTCGATCGAGCCCTCTTGGGGGTGGCGTTCGGGATTCCAGGAGCCGTGATCGTTGTGCGCGCTCACGAAGAGCACGTCGTCCCGGTCGTAGAACGCCTCCTGCGTGCCGTTACCGTGGTGGACGTCCCAGTCGATTATTGCGACCCGGTCGGCCGCGCCGTCGGTGGCGAGCGCTGCCTCCGCGGCGAGCGCGACGTTGTTGAGGTAACAGAACCCGTCGGCGCAGTCGGGCTGGGCGTGGTGGCCGCTGGGGCGACACAGCGCGTACGGGAGCGCCTCCCGACCGTCGTCCTTCGCCCCGTCGAGCGCCTGCCCGGCGGCGGCGATGGCCGCCCCGGCCGCGACGCG